>CAJUHY010000013.1 GCA_910585895.1 uncultured Lachnospiraceae bacterium | reverse complement strand
ATATCTGCTTGTTTGCAGCTGTCACCATGGTTTTTTCCATATTTGCAAACTCATTTAAAAAGTTTTCTTTATATTTTTTATGTTCTTCCTGCATGGAATCAATAGCTGATAGTTCTTCGTATCCGATAACCCCGCGCAAAGCTGATCTGGCATCTGCAAAAGAAGCCATTGCCTGCCCTACATCACCCTGGGCAAAACCATAATTGGTCAATGCATCTGCATAGAAATTTGAGATGGCAATCATGGTAACTAACCCCACGGCCGCTACCACCGCCAAAAGACCGGCAATCAAAACGAAAGCCTTTACTAAACGTTCCCTGATTTGCATACTGTTCAATCTTTGTAACATAACTCTCTCCTTCTTTCATCTTAAATTTAATCCCCTAATCTCTGTCTGGGGAAAGATGCTGTAAAAAGAAAGCTCCTTCATCATCCGGCAATCACATTAAGTACAACACATAACTTCTAATTCAAATAACTTCTTGCTCGAATGATTTATGATGTTAAAATTATGCAAACAAAGGGTTAAATAAATTAATCAATCTTGTATCAATACATTATATTTTTCTGTGCGTGACCTTCTCTTTCGCACCTTATAATAATTTTATCTCTTTTCATGTTATCTGTCAATCATTTTCATATTTACTTGGATTCATTCAGGGCTCTCCACATGAAAACACCGTTTATGCCAACCTGCTAAAAAGCAGCAGGGTTTTTACACCCTACTGCTCATCGTCCCTAAGAAGACTGATTTATTCCCTTGCTATTTCACTTTTCCTGCTCTTCAAATATAATTTCCCTGCTGTAAAGGGAACGCTCATCCAGCAGTTCTTTAAAGACTTCCCCTTTTACGCTCTCATCGTAGCCGCCTGACCACCAGACGCCCTTGAGTTCATCCATATATTCTACATAATCACAGATATAGACATATATCCTCGATGTGTCATAACCATTGACAGGTACATCATTGCCATAACCGGGAACCTCATTGCCCATCAAGTTTCCGTTTGCATCAAGAATAGCTGCAAAACAGTCGAGATTTTCAGGCATCTCCACGTTAATTTCCATCGGAGTTTTCGTAACAGAGATTATTCCAAGACCGTTTTCATTGATATCATTGATTTCCTTGCGGATGACATCCTCATCGTTCTTTGCCACATCAAACGCAAAATCCCAGGGACCGTACAGGAACCAGTTATCATATTGATTCGGGTATGTCTGTCTGTCTGGATACAATTCATAATAGGCATTCCACATATCATTAAACAGTTGATGTTCGATATCTTTCTGCTCCTCTGTAAAACGTTCGTAATCTTCTTCCGTCAGGCCAAGACCATTTTCTTCCATGGCGGCTTCATATTGGTCTCTCAGCTCCTTGGGCATTTCCGGACGGGTATCGTGCAATTTTGTCCCCACAATCTGGGGAACAGATAGTTGTACCTTAAAATTATCTGGTATTTCCACACCCTTGTCTGAAAAATGCTGTCCCATATCAAAACGGATTACCCCGGCAAAAGTATTGTCATCCACCAGTTTACCGTCAACCTCGGAATCTCCGACATATAACAGGTCAATCGCTCCTTCTTCATCAAAATCGAAATCAATTTGACCATACATACTAATCATCGGCTTTCCGTCCTCATCGTAAAAAGTGTCCGGTATTTTCTCTTGGGAACGAACAACAAGGCTCAGATAAAGGGCTGTCCCATTGCAGTATACTTCTGAAAGCGTGAGATTTGTTCCATCTATGGTTATGCTTTCTATCCCTTTTTCATCAGCTTGTACCGGTTCCGCCAATTTCTCGTAATCTCCTGCAAAATCCAGCGCCCCGCCTATTTGCTCAAATACATGGCTTACAATGGGAACCTGGGCAGCAACCGATGGATTTACAATATAGATACAGCAAAACGCCGCCGCTGTCACTGCTGCCGCTCCCGCAAAGCTGCGGAAAAGCAGTTTTTTTATCTTCCGCCGGCTCTTGCCGCCCCCGCTCTCTCCCAGCAGGATATCTCCATTATTTTGCTGCGCACGATTCTCCTTCTCTTTTGACATATCACGCACTTTGGCAAACGATTCCCTCTGGGCAGCCGCCACCTTGGGCGGGAGCGGAAATGTCCCAGCCAGAGTTTTCTTAATGTTATCATCCAATTGTGAATTATCTGTCTGCAATATTTTTCTTTGCTTTTCCATTTAAAATCCTCCCTTTTTCGTTCATATTGTTCTTCCTGGTATCTACGTTTTCTGCCCCTCTGTTACGCTGAAACTTTGCAATTTCTATTTTTGCAGATACGCTGTGCGAATCTGCTCTCTGGCCCGCGCAAGCCTTGTCTTCACCGTATTAACATTCATTTCTAAAAGCGCTGCGATTTCCGGAATCTTAAATCCTTCCAGGTAATACAGGATTAAAACCAGACGATATTTTTCATCCACCAGACTCAGCATTTCTTTAAATTCAAATTCTGCCAGAGCCGAATCCATCTTCAATGTTTCCGGCATTTCACCCGGCAGACTTTCCCTTTTGTAATGACGCAGGATGCGGTTGCAGTTATTAATCAAAATTCGGATTAACCAGGTCTTGAAATACTCCGGTTTCTGCAAGGTATCCATCTTCTCGAAACACTTAAGAATTGTACTTTGAATAGCGTCTGCCGCATCATCATCATTATTCAATATTGCGCGGGCCACTTTATACATTGCCAGCGAATTCTTGTCCATCAATTCCAAAAACGCCTCCACATCCCCCTGGACAGCTTTCTCAATGAGTGTCTGCATACTTCCTGCCCTCCCTTCCACAGCTTGGCAACTGTTCTTCTCTTTTGATTAACTATTTTCTTTGTATACTTATTAGATACCATTACATGGAAAAAGGTTTCAAAAAAATGAGAGACTGCCACAATTAAGTGACAGTCCCATATATTCTGTTAAACAGACAGTCCGGCAAATCACTCCAGCATAATCTCTTTCACAGAAATCTTCTTGATTTGCTCAGCATAACAGTGCATGACGACCTCATAGACCACAAGGAAAAATGCCAGCGACAGGAACATGACAGGAAAATCAAACTCGTATGCGGGCACCCCCTCCACATCCTTGAAGACAATGTCCACCGTAATTCTCAATAATGCATATTGATATACCGTTCCCAGCACAAAACCAATATACGACATCGGGCGGTAACCGCCGAGCAATGCATGGCTGCACTCCTTCTGCGAATAGCCAAACACACGCATCATGGCAATCGTCTTTGCGTTGCCTTTTATGACAGTTGTGATTGCCAAAAAAAGCGTTGTACATGCCAGTATTACTCCAATCAATAACATCATTATGCCCATCATCTCGCTTGCCAGTTCATTCACACCTGCCGCCATCTGTGTCATGGAAGAAAAACAGAAAGAAGCAAAAATAATAAAGAATACGAGGGTTTTTTTCGTCCGCAGCGTATGTCTCCTCAAATCCTTCAGAAATGGATAATCCTTTCCAGCCCTGACCCTCTTTATCTTTGACGAGGACTGAAAATCATTTTTAAGCAGCAAAAGCACTGGTCTTTTCAGTTTCAAAGAGGCGTAAAGTACCGCAAGCAAGGCAAACGCAGCTGTCGGCAATGCCACAAGACACACGAGCAGAGACGGATGAAAAGAAATGGCAATCTCCGGTAAAATCTCTCCCTCATTCTGCCGCTTATAAAACTCTGGCATCAGCAAAAACGCCCCCGCAAAACCAACTGCCGCTCCCAAGAAAACACCTGTAGAAAACACCCAGAAATTACTGGCTATTTTCAGGTTTGAATAACCCAGCGCCTTTAATATTCCCAATTCCTTTTTATGTGTGTCAATGTAGTGCTTGATGTAAAAAAACAGCATTACCACGGAGGTAACCAGCAGACAGCCGCCGCTGACACTGCAGACAACTTTGGCGGTAGATACCTGGGCGTGGTAAAATATGACCGCCTGTTCCGAGGACAATAAATCTTCTATCTGCAAAACATCAAGATAATAATTCAAAAACAACGTACAGACCAAAACTGCGCAGCAGGAAATAATGGAAATTCCGACAAGTCTGGCCGCATCTTTTATGCCCACAACCATATCCTCACCATCCAATCTCATATGCCGTTTTAGGCGTTTGATTCTCGCTGACTTCCATAATCTTTCCACTGTTCATTCTAATTACCGTATTCGCCATCTGAGCGATATTTTGGTTATGCGTTACCATCACCATCGTAAATCCCCGTTCTTTCTGCAAGACACTGATATAATCAAGCGCCTGACGTCCCGTTTCTTCATCCAATGCGCCTGTCGGCTCATCCAAAAAAAGCACGTTCGGCTTTTTGGCCAATGCCCTGGCAATCGACACCCGCTGCTGCTCACCGCCGGAGAGCTCACCCGGATACTTTTTCCATTTTCCTTCCAGCCCGACAGCTTTAATAATTGCCCGGTATTCTGCATTGCCTGCCAGGTCCGCGCCCATGCGTACATTCTTTTCCACCGTCATATTCGGCAGCAGATAATATTGTTGGAAAATAAAACCGACCGTATCTTTGCGAAACCTGGTCAATTCGCTGTCTGACAATTTTGTAATATCCTTTCCATCATATTTGACACTCCCGCAATCCGGCTGCTCCAGCCCCGAAATCACATTCAGCAATGTAGATTTGCCGGAACCGGAAGCCCCCAGAATTACTACGAAGTCACCATCCGCAATCTTTGCCGTTATGCCCTTTAACACTGATAGCTTATTATCCCTGTTTCCGTAAGACTTCGTTACATCTTTCACCTCAATCATCTTTATCACCTTCCTTTAACTCTCTCATCATTGCCCGGAAAACTTCCGTCATCATCCTGCCAATATCTTCCTGTGTAAATGTACACATGTTAGTTGCACAGAGCGCCGCAATCCCATGGGTATATATCCACAGATGGCGGTACAGCCACTCTGCCTGTTCCCGCTGCAGGCCATAGCCGTCCTGAATTGATTCCACAATCTGCTGGTAATGCTCCTCAATCATCGGCAATATATCCCCAATAGCCGGCTTCTTGGGCTGCTCTGACATGAACAATACCTGGAACAGTTTCGGTTCTGCAAGCGCAAACTTTACATACTGTATGCCTACGCCCTTAAAAGCATGGAGCCCGGTCTGCTCAAAACCTCTGTCCACATATTCTGCATACAGCGCCCTGGCTGCAGCCACAACTTCCTGACATACCTCATCCATACTGGCAAACAACGTAAAAATCGGTCTGGCAGAACTTCCAAGCTTTGCCCCTAACGTCCTGGCTGTCAGGGCAGCAAAGCCTTCTGTCCTGACGATATCCAGAGCGGCATTAATTATTTCTTCCCTTGTAAACTTTGCTTTCGGCGGCATTTATACACTCCTTTTAATATAAAACAATTGTTTTGCAACATATATTTTATATTATATCTATCTACTTTCTCTGTCAAGTATTTCATGATAATTTGATAGAAACATCATACAGAAAGACTATCGGTGATTTCACTGCCTTTATCTATAGAATGATTCAGCTATGAAAATGGCGCAGAGCCCTTTTACTCCCAAGGACCCTGCGCCTGTTTCGTCTGTTACTTTGTAATTTTTATCTTAATTTTACTGCTCTTATTTGTTCCATCGGTGGATTTCGCTGTAATAGTCACTGTCTTTCCTTTGCCGGCTTTCTTGGTATTTACCACGCCTTTGCTGTTTACGGTAGCATATTTCTTATTTGAAATGCTCCAGCTTAAGGCCTTATTGGCCGTCTTGCCGCTTGTTGTGATTTTTGCTTTGACTGTCACACTCTTTCCTGCCTTGACGGACGTTTTCTTGCAGGTCAGTTTAACTTTCTTCACAGCATGTTTGACAATCTTAATCTTTACCTTGGCGTTCTTATCGCTTCCGTCTGTCGATTTGGCTGTGATAGTGACTGTCTTTCCTGCCCCTGCTTTCTTGGTGGTGACTACTCCTTTGCCATTTACTGCCGCATACTTCTTATTAGAACTACTCCATGCCAGCTTCTTGTTGGCAGTCTTGCCGGTAACGCTCACGGTTGATTTAATTGTCACCTTCTTGCCTGCGGCAATTCCTTTGGTGCCGCTCTTAAGGGAAATCTTTTTCACTGCATCCGTCACCGTAATCTGGTAACTTCCTGACACTTTAGAGCCGTCTAAGGCTTCCGCCTTGATGACGGCAGTGCCGCTTCCCAGACCGGTTACTGTTCCATTCTTATCTACACTGGCAACTTTTGCATCCGAAGACGTCCAGTTCAGCGCTTTATTGGCAGCATTCGCCGGCAGAACCTCCGCCTGCAAGGTTACGCTCTTGCCCACAAGAATCTTATTCACAGTTCCGCTAATCTTAATCTGCGTCACCTTACTGCTTGCCTTGACCAGACCTTTGATGGCAGCCGCAAGCGCTTGTTGTGCACTGTCCACACTTTCCTGGTCATTCAAGGCGCCGTTGGCAATGCGTTCCGCTGCCTGATAAGCATCTTCAAAAATCTTCCAAGAATCCGCAGTATATTCCCCTTTATGATTTATCAATCCCAAAGCTTCTGCCAACGTCTGCTGAAGCTTCGTAACATCTGCCGTGCCTTCCACCGCCTTTACGGTAATGCAGTTGACTAATGGGTCCTGAGATTTATCTGTTCTGCCTGGGTTATGCAGCAGTACATTTAATTCTCCATCCTTCACCGTCACGCGGTATGTCTTGCTTATCCATGTATTCTGGGGCAACTGCAATTTTGTCTCAACTTTCTTGCCTTCCATGGTAATGTCAATTGTTCTGGCAGACCAGGGGTTTTTGAAGGAAACAGTCACGTCATAGGTGTCTTTTAAGACACCTGCAAAATTATCTGCAGCAGAAAGCGTCTCAAATGCATAACGCAATCCCGATTTCTCCTTGTCAAATGTCACATCTTCCGACATATAGATATAAGATGCCCCTGTGTCTTCTGCATCCGTACCGCTCTTGACCGCTGCGGAGTTATCATCTGCGGGAGCGCAGCCCCAAATCGCCTTGGTCCTGGGGTCAGCTCCATATTCCTGGTCTACCCTTGACTGCAGCAGTCCCATTTTTTCTCCGCCCGGAACCTCGGATGCGTCCGGCGTTCCGCAATTCGCTGTGTAGAGAACATAATCATTTTTCTCCAGCTTTTCTTTGCTGAGCGCTGCCTGGTAATTTCCCAGTTCATTTCTGTCCTGCTCCTCTCCCCCGGAAACTCTTTCTAAGGCAGACAAAGCAGTCTGCAATTTGGTCAGGGCAGACGCCAGCGCTGCCGAATCCGCCTGCTGGTTATTAAATACTTCTTCTGCCGCCGCAAGCTCTGTCTGTAATTTTGCCCAGCTCGCTTCTGTGTAAAGAATGGACGTCAGATTCTTCGCGCGGTGAATACTGATTCCCAGCTCTTCCAGCAATTCCTCCTGAGGTCTGCTCTCCGGTCTGATTACCAATCCCTGTATAGCTTCCTCAAGATGCGCCTTTGCCTGAGTCAGTTCCTCTTTGGTAATATTCGGTTTTTTCAGAAGCGTGCCAATCTCTGCAATGGCTGCGCTTAAAGCTTCTGCGGACTGCGTAGTATATTTTGTGATGTCCAATGCTTTGGCTGCATTATAATCTTCCTCCAATGCAGTCTTACTCTCAGCAGAAACACTCAGTGCGCCGATAGCCTGCTCAATTGCCGCTGACGCCTGATTGACTTCCTCCTGTGTAGCTTGTGCACGAATCAGCAGTCCCATTCCTGCTTTTGCTGCCGCAGCAAGATTGCCATAGCTTTCCGCCGAGTAATCCGCAGCGCTTAATACGCACACCTGATTCATCTGCGCTTTTAAGGCGCTGCGGTCTGTCCCGGATTTTTTCTGAATGGATATCCAACTGAGGATGGGGCCGTCTGCAGTTCCTTTCTCTACCGACAGGATGACATCTGCAGCTGCAGCCAATTTCAGTTCCTTTGTCGCCGTAAATTCTTTGGGGTCGGATTTGCTGCCGCAGGTTCCAAGGTCCACCGTGCTCTCTCCCACATACGCTTTGAGATTCATCGGACGCTTCTCAAAATCAGCGTACCACCAATCATGAAATCCGAACGTAACTGCATATTCTCCTGCTTCCATGGGAATCTGATACTGAATCTTATCACCTTGTGCATCAAACCAGCCCGAATTATAGGCATCTGTTCCTTTATATCCACTGGCCGTCATCAGGTAACCCCAGGAACCATCTTGTGATTTCTTATCTGCAGCATCGTTTTTAAGTCCTACTGCCGCATGTAATCCTGCATATTGCGCAGAATTGGGCTGGTTACAGTCAATAAAATACTCTACATTTTCCGGCACAATCTGTACCGTCTGGACGAGTTCATACTCCACCCCATCCGCTGTCACTGCCGTGCCGTTGATTGTAACTGTCTTAAATTCACTGCCCGCAAACTGCTCCGGGCTGACTTTTTCCCAGACAGCCGGCAGCTGTACGCTGCTGTCTCCCATCGTATTTGCCGTCACGGTCTCAGGAAGATAAGGCGCTACCCCGCTGACTGTGCTGATTACCGGAAGTTCTGCAAGCCCGGTAATTGTCGTATCATTCGCATCAAACTCCGAAATGAGGATAAAGCTTATCATCGGGCTTTGATCGCTGTTGCCTGAACCTTTTACTGCCTTAACGCTCAAGGTTCCATCTGCAGCCATCGTGGTCTTGTAGGTGCGGGATATTCCATTTCCCGGCAGCAAGCCTTTGTCCTTCGTCTCCCCATTGATAAGGATATCTGTAAACCTGGACTTATTATTCCAGGGGTCTTTCATCGCCACTGTGACACTGTAAGTACCCGCCGGTAAGTCAAACTTATATTCCAGCCCGGACGCATATTCTCTGACACTGGTCCAACGGTCATCCGACTGGTAATATGCCGGAACATTTGTGCCCATATAGCCCCATTTTTTGCCGGATACCGCATCCTCTCCATACGGCTGGTCCAAAATACTGTTGAAACGCCCGAACTGCTCATCCGCAGCCGGAGCATAAAGGCTGGACGTACCTGCATCTGCAAAATAAAGCAATTTCCCTTCTGGAACATTCGGCGTTCCCATCACCACATTTGATACTCCGCCAAATCGGTCCTCAACTTGGATGTAATAGGTCGTTCCATTGGTAAGCCCAGTTATCACTGCCATATTTCTGTCAGTAGTTATGGACTGATCCAGATTACCCTCCGTCGTTCCATATTTCACGGTATAAGCGCCGCTTCCGCTAACCTCATCAAAACTTACGGACAATGCACGGTCATAGGATGACACTTTACGGATTACCGAACTGCTCTGCAAAGAGACCTCGCCGGTAATAATTTCTGCATGGCTCATTGTCAGGGAGGTACCGCTCATTACGCCATCATCTGCCGTGACAGCGGAATCTATGGTCACACGCACGGTATGTTTCCCTTCTGCAAGTTTGCCTGTATCATACATCACTGCTTCGGGAATGTCCGCTTTGTCATAGAGGCTTACCTTCACAGGCGTGCCTCCATCCACAGACACATTGGCAATTGTGCCCCTGGGACCTTTGCTGGCATACAGCACTGCACGGCTTCCCTCAAATGAAAATGCTGCCGCCGCAGTTTTATCTGTGGTGCTCTGGTTGTCCCACGTCCCGGTATATGTGAATTTATTGAGGTCAGAAACAGTCACCCCGGACTCAGAGGGTTTCTTCACATCTGCTTCTACAATCGTTTTGTAACAATCCATCTGCGCTTTCAGGCTGACAACATAAGTAGAAACAGAATTTTCGGGAAGAGATACATCCAGGATGCCATTTTCCACATTCTGCTTTCCTACATATTTACAATTTTCCGTATCTGAGGTGCGGTAAAGCTGCGCCTCGCCTAACTCCTGGAATGTTGACAAATCCACAGTCGTCCTGCGCTCTCCGGAGAAATTCTGTGCCACAACCACAAGCTCTGTCCCATCCGGCGACAAGGCTGCACACATATTGGAATCTCCGATATCTATCATGGTATACCCAGCTTTGAGGTACTTGCTATACTGCATTAATGTATAAAACTGCTTAGTCACCGCCCAGTACCCTTCATCGGGAACACCCTTCTTCTTGCTGCCATTGCTGTTTACCAGATTCGTGTGGTAATCCGGCACTGGTCCATCCGACTCAAATACGCAATGAATCAGTCCCCAGTTTTCATCATGCTTTAGACATTCATACTCGCTGTCCGCTACCAGCCAGGCCACCCACGCGGAAGGCTGCATATACTTTATATCTGCCATAATCCCTTCGCTCAGGCTCTTCGTCTGGGTCTCTGTCATCGAGTCATGGTTATGCCTGCCGCCTCCTTTGGTAATCTCCGACATCCACAAATCCTTGTCATAGGACTTTGCCAGTTTACGCAGCGTATGGCGTTCACTGTCATTGCCGCTGTATGTATGGGCGCCGATAGTTGTCATACTGTTCTTTGCCTCGGCAGTCAGCTTCTGGAAAGAATTGATAGCATTGCTTAACGCCGTCTCATCCGTTCCTGTAATCTCTATTCCAGAAAGGGAACCGGCAAACTCCTGCGCTCCCAAGGCGCGCTCCATGGCTTTGAGCATATTCGACTGCTCTGTCCCCGGCTTAAAGACACAACCCTCCTGTTTGGTGCTGCCATCTCCCCAGTAATTGGTATCCGGCTCATTCATCGGCTCTATAAAATCCACGCCAGAGCCAAATTTTTCCTTAAGGTCATTGTCTATCCATTTTGCTGCCCGCGCCATATACATGGCAAAATTATCATATTGGTCCGTCTTTAAGTTGGACGTTGCATTGACCCCTCCGGTAGAACTTCCTGAATTGGTCATATAATAAGGCGGAGAATTGGAAAACACCTCGTTGATGATATCATTCTCTGTACCATTTTCCTCCGCAGCTTCCTTGCGGTACTTGTTCGCCTGTTCCAGCATCCACAGCTGACCGGCATCGTTCATATCCTCTGTATCCTTGGCATAAAATGCTTCACTGTCAAAATTCTCCGACCCATCTGATTTGCCTGTCATATCTACGGTCCAGCCCGGAACAAGACCCTCCACACGCTTGATGGACGTATCCGGCTTATCACCGCCGCCCACATTATAGCGGACAATATTAAGGTTCAGATATTCCGTTGAAAATGCCAGTTCTGCAATTTCTTCCCGGTCTGGGGTTCCATTTCCATTAAAATCCTTATCTCCCCAGGAACCGATACTATTGCCCCACCAGCACAGGGAAGTTCCCCACCCTTCCAAGGTCTGGTAATGAATTTGGGGATTGACTGATATTTCCCCGGCTGCCTGATTAGTTCCCTGGGCAGATACTTTAGCCGCCGGAATCTGCGTCCAGGCAGTTCCAGCCACCATCACGCCCGCCAGCAGGCCCGCCAAAAAACGTTTGCAAAAAATCTTACTCATGCTAGCTCTCCTTCCATATTTTCTATACAGCAGATTTGCTGCTTCCAATATAGCATAATTTAACAGCAATTGCTACTGTCAGAAGGTACCTGATTAATAAATTAAAGCCGGAAATTTTGAAATTCCCAGCTTGTTGGTTTTGTCTCTATCTGATATCTCTCTTTACTTCTTTTATGTAATGAATGAACTCAAATATATTAGTATACGGATTACACATTTGACTTGGGGTCTGAGTCAAATACACAATAGCATTTATCACCAAGTTCTGAATCTACACCATGTTCATCAATATACTGCTTTGCATATTTTACAATCCCTACCGCATCTGTATGCCCAGATTCAACCGATATAACTTCTATCCCCTTCTTCTTATTCTCATAATGCAGCAAATATATTTCTTCTGTATCTCCCTCTGTAAAAATATATATTTCGCATGGTTTATCTTTGACACTTTTGCCTTTTTGCTCTTTGCCTCTTTCTCTTGTACGCATACTTACCCCTTAATATTTGGAATTGCTCCGTATCTCCCTTTTAAATACCCCAACTCAATGTTGTCTTTTTCCCGAATCAAATAATCATCTAATAATTTAACATAGGTTGCACTATCCTCATCTTTATCTACCAGATATATCTGTTCAGGGTTTAACAGTTTTAAAATCTTCGTATCATGCGCGCTGAAAAACAACTGCGCTTTCCCTTTACTCACAGAATTATCATTGAATAATCCAATAAAATACTCCGTCAACTTAGTATGATAATTTCTGCCAAATTCATCTTCAACAAACAGCCCTCCTTCTTCACTTATAAAAAGCAATTCTGCAATATTATCAATAAGGTCACGTGTACCTGACGAATCCTCGTTAAGTTCAATATCAAAGGTTTCTCCTCCCTGAGCAGCATGGGTAATCCAAATCCTTGGCGTATCCTCCGGTATTAAATCTTCGAGCGCCTCGCCCTCCCCCACCAGCTGCGTCAGAAAAGAAATTAAAGCATCACGGTGCCTTTTCTCCATCTTTCTGCTTTTTACATAAATGTTTTTGATATTAAAATCAGCTTTCGCAAGCGCTTCTAACAGTATTTCTTTCAACGGCTCCCTCTCTAGCACATCCGCTATCACCTGGCTGATGTTCATATCACTATATTGACGATACATTTTTTCAAACCATTTGTATGGAGTTTTTACCTTCTCATAACCCCATTCCGCTGCCACAGGCAGATATAATCTATTTGCATTTGTTTTCTTTGATATTTCTGTCTGGATTTTAACATCATTTCCCCTAAAATTATATTTTTCTCTTTCTCTTTCAAAAACCGTAGTTGCTTTTTTTGAATAATAAGCCAACAGATATTCTTCCAAAACACACTCTGTATCTACGGTAAACCCATATACATACTTTCTTTGTCTTTCAAAAAAAAATAAACTCAAATGAGGACGCATCTTCTCTGCTCTCTTTATCAAGCATAAACATTTCTGTTTTAATTTTGGATTTTTCTTTTCTTTCTATAGTAGAGTTAATAAACCTCAGAGCAAAAAGCAATGAAGCAATGATATTGCTCTTTCCGCTTGCATTTGGACCTAACAACCCAATGCATTTATATACAGGATATTCCAATCCATCTTCCGTTATCACTTTTCCATAATCTATATTTTTTCCCATTGCTGAAAAATTAATAACTACTTCATCTTTGATTGACCTATAATTTTTAACAGAATATTGTATCAGCATATATTTTCCTCTTGAAATCTATTGTCTAAATTTCGGTCATTTTTTCTCCGAAACAACTAAAATAAATCGCTAATTAAAGTCTATCATTCTTTCCCCTGCTTGTCAAAAACTAATTATAAATACTACTAATATATGCCAGTTTTATAAATTCATTCAAATTTACAATAATTTCAGCAATTTACAAATCTTTTCAAATTATAAAGTGATTTACAATTCATCTGTTCGATGAAATGTTCCATATCAACGCCGCTTTCACCTATTCGCTCTCCTTCTGTCAAGCACATAGCAGAAAAACAGTATCACCGTGCCGAGCCCCACGGTCATCCCCAGCGCCTGCAAAATATCCAACGCTGCCATCTGTATATCCCCCATTACCACAGACAACACAGCCATCAGCAGAAATCCCGCCGCGAATCCCATGCCCGCCGCCAGATAGAAACGCTTGGCTATTTCCATGCACTGCATACGCCCTTCATACCCACAGAGCTGCCATGCATAAAAAATCTGCCGGCGGAAACGCAGCCAGATACATGTGACAAGGATGGTGCTCAGCGAAAAACTAACCAGTATCATCACATACATGGTATCCATAATGGCATTGCTTGACAATAAACGCGCAATCGGGGAAATCTTATCTCCAGTATCCAGCAAAATCACCACATTTGCCGGCAGACGAAACAAAAGGTCAAGCTCCTGTCCTACCTTCAGCAAATCCGATTCTTTCTTTGTATCGAGCACATAACCTGTATTGATTCCCGCAAGCCGGATTGCCGACTTGAAATCCAGCATCATCATATAATTCAGCCGGCTGTCCTCCTTGGTTCCCATCACGCCAATCACTTCAAACTCCACACCCTGATACACAAAGTACCTCTTCCCATCACGCTCCACGGCATCTTCACGGTACTGCTTGCCCAGCACAGCCTTGGGCGTATCAGTCCACGATGAAGCAAAATCAAAATAGTTCCCCTCGACCATCGGCGGCGTCTCGACTTTGCCGCAAACACATACGCCTCTGACAACAATTTCAGGGTCCTGCATGGGCACATAAATGGCAAAATTATGATAATTTGACTCCAGAGCCGGAATCACATCCTCCCACTGCCCTTCCTGCTCTGCATTATGGATGGAAAAATTCTTCTGATGACCCGAATACATGCCATTCCTGCTCATGCTGTTCATGCGCTCTGCGCGGGTCGCCGACACAATCAGCAGCAGGCATAATGATATGGCAGTAAAGCTGAGAAACAGAAGGACCGTCCCTTTGGGAATTTTTTTTCCAGCTATTTTCATGCCATCACCCCTTCGCCTTTCTTTGGCAGCCCATCATCCATAACCCTGCCGTCCTTCACATAAATAATCCGCCCGCAATGCTCCGCTACCTTCGCATCGTGCGTTACAATAATGATGGTTTTCCCTTTTTCATTCAGCTTGCGGAAAATCTCCTGCACCGCCTCCCCGGTGGCTTCATCCAACGCCCCGGTCGGCTCGTCTGCAAGTATCACCCGCGGCTGCTTGACAATTGCCCTGGCGATTGCCGCCCTCTGCTGCTGACCCCCGGACAGTTCGCTCGGATATGCTTTCGCCTTATCTTCTATCTCCAATTCTCTTAATGCCTGCAGCACCATTTCCTTAATCTTCTTTCCCGAATAACCCTGGTACTTTAAGGGCAGCGCCACATTCTGGAAAATGTTCAAATCGTCTGCCAGCGCAAAATACTGCACCACAAAACCCACCTCATTGCGGCGGAACTTCGTCAATTCCCTCTGGCTTTTAAAATTGACTGCCTTGCCATCATACAGGTACTCGCCGCCGTCAACAGACATCATCCCCCCCAGAATATTCAAAAGGGTCGACTTGCCTGAACCGCTCTTGCCCATGATGGCAACCAATTCCCCCTCCTCAATAGAAAGACTGATTCCCCGCAGCGCCTCCACACGGGCTTCTTTTTTACCAAACGTCTTACATACATCCCTCAACTCAATCATATCATTTCTCCTTCTTCCTCACTCTTTCTGCCTTATCAACTGCTCCGTATCCACGCCGCGCATCAAATATGTTAAAAATCCTGCTCCTACAAGGAATGCGGCTCCTGCAAGCGGATAAATTGCCCGGACCGTTACTTCAACCGGAAGCACTCCCATATTCTCAACCGTAAAAACAGTTCTGCCCACAAACACTGCCGGCAGCAGGATTACCGCAACTTCCAGCAGACACGGAATCAATATCATGCTAAGAGAACAGCCATTCATAAGATAAATCCCATAGTTCCTTCTGTTGGACTGGATTTTATCATAGAACGTGACAAAGAGTCCATAAAACGTAAAACACAGCAGCGCAACCGTCAATATCAGCAGATTCCTTACGCTGGCTGCAGACTCCCGGCGAAACAACTCCATGCCCACGGAAGTGCCAACCACCTGAGCTGGCGGAATGCCGTACTTTTGCCCGACATCACGGAACATCTCTACCAATTGGCTTATTTCTTTGCCGCCCGAAAGCAGGATAGTTCCATCCTCCACAGCTATGTAATCGTTAAACGCATACCGCTCAATCTCATATACATTTACCGGATCCTCCTCCACCCGGATGCCATGCGGAAAGACAATCCTCGAATCCATGGATGTCATAGACACGTTCATTTGGCTATAGGGAGGAAGCAAGGCTCCCCGCTCCAATATGCCCGCCACCCTGCAGGGATACACATAGCCCCAACAATTAACATCTATCATAGAACCGACCTCGACAATGCCCTGATAATCATTTCCCAGCAGGATGGGCACAGGGTCTGAGGCTTTCTTAATAACTATGTTTTCCTCCGTAAACCCTTCTCCTTCCACAGTGCGCAAACCAAACATCCGGTATGTCGCCAGGTCAATCTGCGCCCCCTGGAAGCACCCCATATTACACATCTCACCCTCTGCAAATTCTGCATACACAGGATACATCTCATCCTCATCAAGAAAACCCATATAATTATTGTTGCCGAAAAACCCCTCTAAGTCGTCCTCACGCAGATACATACTCTGGTCATCTTTCAAAGAAAAGAATGGGTATTCCTTTGATTCACTGAGATCCTCATAATAACCCATCATATTGCGGCAGCCTGTGACCGTTGTAAAACTATCAGGTACCCTGTTGCTCTCATAATCTGCCATAACAAAATTCAGCGGGTACCATACGCTGCCTTCTATATACTGCTCTACTTCA
This sequence comes from uncultured Lachnospiraceae bacterium, assembly GCA_910585895.1. GTDB lineage: Bacteria > Bacillota > Clostridia > Lachnospirales > Lachnospiraceae > Petralouisia. The sequence continues at coordinate 36,073 of CAJUHY010000013.1, read as the reverse complement.
TAGCGGTCCCCCAAATCGAGATAGTAAGAGCACATAATGACAGCCATCACAAGGCTGATGGAAAACATTGCCATCAGCAAAATATTTTTTATCAGACTTTTGCGGAAGCTCCGTAGAAATTCTTCCGCCATAAATCTTATTTTCCGCATTTATTTCTCCCTCCTCTATGGCAATGGACCATTGATACCAGCTTCTCCTATTTGCTCCTCATCGCTATAAAAATAGGGCGGCGCAAAATATCCCTGTTCATCTTCTGGTATTTCTACTTCTTTCCTATTTAAATACTTTATCCGACGAATCTCCTCATCCGTATCACCCTTATAAAAAACTGCATAACAAGTATAATCTGTCTCCTTCTCCCCTAAATACCTATTATTCATATCCCACTGAGCATTTCCCGTAAATTCATAATAATCCATAATATCCAGCATATCTTCCTCTGTCAATTCACCAAGCACATCGACAGATAAAATATATGTTGTGCTTTCTATTTTGCCTGAATATTGTTGAGTCATACTATCATAACGAACTTCCATTTCCCCTCCCTATAAGTCTTTGTCGCCGCATGGTTTTCCTGTATGGCATTGTATTTCTCTGCACTCATTGAACCACAGCCTATGATTAAGCATGACCATAAAATAACCGTCGAAAATATTCGTAATAATTTGTTCAATTTCCCCCTCCAGACCTATATTTTCTCTTGTGCTTATCAGACAATTTAAGAACCTATTATTAATATTTTCCATCTAAAACGTCTGATATTTTCACTCTGGCGTTTATAATAATCTATATATTGTATAAATATACTATATTTTATTTTGAATTTACTGTCAAGTATTTACAAAGCAGATATAATCATAACCATCAGCTCAGCCCAACATCATAAACTTAAGAAAACTTTCAGCCTTCTCCTTTTCCCTCACTCCTTCTGCCTAATTAATTGCTCCGTATCCACACCGCACAGTAAATATGCCAAAAATCCTGCGCCTGCCAGAAAAGCCATCCCTGTAAACAAATAAACCGCCCGCACTGTCACCTCCACTGGAAATGACCCGACATTGTCAACGGTAAATACAACTCTGCCCACAAACACCGCCGGAAGCAGGATTACCGCAATTTCCAGCAGATATGGAACCAGTATCATGAAAAGGGAACATCCATTCATGAGATAAATCCCATATGTCCTGCTGTTGGACTGGATTTTATCATAGAACGTGACAAAAAGCCCATAAAACGTAAAACACAGCAAAGCAACGGTCAGTATCAGCAGATTCCTCACGCTGGCTGCAGATTCCCTGCGAAACAAATCCATCCCGACAGAAGCGCCTACTACCTGGGCCGGCGGAATTCCATATTTCTCCCCGATATCGCGATAGGTCCCGACAAGGTCGCTTACCTCCATACCGTCCGCAAGCCGAACTGTTCCGTCTTCCACCGCTATGTAATCATTAAAGGCATACCTTCTGATATCATCCACATTGACCGGCTGCTCCCGTATGCGGATTCCATGGGGGAATACAATCCTGGAATCCATGGAAGTCATTGACATATCCATCTTGCCAAAAGGCGGGAGCGACAAGCCGCGCTCCAATATTCCCGCCACCCTACAGGGAAATGCATACCCCCAGTAACTGATATCTATGGCAGTTCCCACCTCAACAATGCCCTGGTAATCATTTCCCAGCAAAATGGGAATGGAATCTGACGCCCGCCGGATAGTCATATTTTCCTCGGTAAACCCTTCCCCTTCTACGGTACGTAAGCCAAACATCCGGTAAGCCGGAAGGTCAATCTGTGCCCCCTGAAAACACCACAATAAACACGTCTCGTCCTCTGTAAAATAGCCACATGCCGCCTCCCTCTGGTCTTCTTGCAGGAAGCCCGCATAATCATGCCCTCCCACAAAGCCCGCAAGGTCGGCATCCCTTATATACACGCTTTGGTCGTCTTTTAATGAAAAAAACGGATATTGCTCCAGAGAACTTATTTCCTCATAGAAAGCCATCATATTCCGACAGCCTGTGACAGTCGTAAAACTATCAGGAACTTTATTGCTTTCATAATCCGCCATGATATAATTTAGAGAATACCAAGTACTGTCCTCAATATGCTGAGTCGTCTCTTCATATCGGTCGCCGATATCAAAATAATACGAACACATGAGGACAGCCATCACAAAGCTGATGGAAAACATTGCCATCAACAGCATATTTTTAAAGAGGCTTTTCTGGAAGCTCCGCAGAAATTCCTCCCCTATAAATCTTATCCTTCGCATTAATACCCCCACTCATATCCTACCACCAATTATTACGGAAGAGGATTTTCCTCACTATATTCACCTATCCCTTGTTCACCTCTGTTCATGTTAGGTTTGGGAAAATAACTCTGTTCCTCCTCCGGTATCTCTACCTCTTCTCCGTTGAAATATTTTATCCTGTCAACTTCCTCATCCGTATTACCATTATAAAAAACTGCATAACAAGTATAATCCGTCTCCCTTTCCCCTTTATAGCGATTGTTTGCATCCAGATGGGCATTGACTGTTAATTCATAATAATCCATAATGTCCAGCATTTCTTTCTTTGTCAGTTCCTGTTCCACATTGACAGACAGAAAAAACGTTGTACTTTTTATTCTGTCCGTATAATCCCACGTCCTGCTATCATAGCGAACTTTCCATTTCCCTTCCTGATACGTCTTTGCCGCCGCATGGTTTTCTTTCCTTTTCTCATAGGAATTCTTAATTCCACAGCCAACAATTATATATGATATTAACAAAACAGCAATCAACGCCTGTATATATATTCTTTTCTTCATCTACTCAACTTCCTCCCAAAATTCTTTCAGCCGGCAGCTTTTAAGCTGCCGGCCAACAAGCAAATCACACTCGCTAATTCGCTCTCCATTTGGTATCAAAATCCACTGTAATAACACCATACGCATGATATGCATCACCCAATCCGCCTGATTTAGGCGAACTTGCCTTTGCCGTTGGGTTGCCGTATCCAAAGCCCCATTGTCCAAAATACTCGGCGCCTGCAGCCATATTAAGTCCCGAACCTCTATAACCTGTGGCAACCGTATAACTGTAATACCCATCTGAGGCACGTTGTCTTGAACCAGTAGCATTAATGCCATCCGCTGCATCTACCGCAGGCGCTGCCGCGCATACCACCATAACCATCAGTGTCAGAACTGCCAGTATCTTTTTTCCGTTCATCATTAGTTTCTTCATATCGTAAATACTCCTCCCTCTCTCAGCGGATTTATGGATCCGTCTTTTGTAAGGCCGCATATACACAATATCATCTTTTGTAACTTCTGGCAAATCTGCGGCAAAATCTGCCATATCCCACCTCCCTTTTTCATTTGTATTTGATAAGCTTATCGTTTGTATCTATCAGGCAGCCTCAGGCCGCTCTCGATACCCCCTCAACAGTTATGTATAACCATTTCTTATATCTGTTTTTTTGTAATATACTTTATAAATAAAATAATAGTTCATATCAAGTGGTATGTCAAGAGATATTATCAAAATCTATCGACGCATAATGCATACTTATAGAAATTCCTTGTAAATCAATGATTTTAAGTAAGAAAAAAATATAGAACGAACTCTCTCATTGCATGAATGATTCCTTATCCCCTCACGTTCGAGCACCTTTCCAACACAAATAATACTTTATATATTAAATATTTACTTTCCAAATTAATTATGGTATATTATAATATATGTTACAAGATATAAATATTCAACCATATTTTATCTGCAGTCGTAACATACGTTTAGAACGGAAAGGTCATTATGAGTAAAAAAATCAGAATAACAGGAAATAAGGATGCCTTTGCTGAAAATCTGCAGAACTGCCTCGGGGAAATGCTGATATTATTTATGCTCAAGCAGAAACCAATGTATACTTACGAGATTACGCAGGAAATCAGCCGGATAAGCAATGGCGCCTTTACCTATAAGTCTCTCTACCCTTATATCTATCGTCTGAAAAATGCTGACTGTATTAGTGAGGAGAGTAAGGAGGTGGAAAAGAACAGGACAAGGATTTATTTCAATATTACAGCGCATGGGCGAGAACATCTGGTGAATATCAAGAGAAAATACAGGGAGTTGACTACCGCTGCCAATATTATCTTGGACCTTGATGAAATGATATATTAAGGAGTACAACATGGCAAACATACCAAACGATAAAATATTAAGAAAATATATACGACAAACAAAACAATTATTAAACTGCCCGAGAGACTACCGCAGACAGTTTGTCGCAGACCTGCAGGAAAGCCTGGCAAAATTCATAGCGGAGAACGATTCCGTCAATGAATCTGACATCATTAGCTACTTCGGCACTCCCGATGAATTGGCACAGACTTACTTGGACGGCATTCCGCAGGAGGAATTGTCTGCATACAAACGCAAAAGGAAACTTCGCATTATCATCGTATTTCTTGTTCTAATGCTCTCCTCCGGCATCACAGTTTCTTACCTGTCTTACGAAGCTTATGTATCTAGGGAAGCTAAGGTGATTCATGTGGAAGAAAAAATTAAAACTTTGGACGAGGACATAGAATGAGATAGATTTATCAACACACAGAGAGGGGAAACCTTATGAAGAAACTAATCGCTATCTTAACCACACTGACTTTACTTCTGAACACAGCAATCGTCTCCGAGGCAAACGCCGGCGCGGCTGAACCCTGCGCTCCATGCGGGGACACTGAAATTATCGATTTGGGCGATGGCTATACCGTAGAATATGAAATTACCGAAATCAATCCTCATGCCCGCGCCAGCACGAAGACCGTTGAAAAAACCGCCGACTTCAAAAGGGAAGGCGTATTAATTGCGACCATAGTACTGACAGCATCTTTTTCCTACACAGGTTCCTCTGCTACCTGCACCAGTGCTTATGCCGGTTATTCCATGTATCACGGATGGGATTACAGCAACAGGTCAACCACCCGCAGCGGAAACACCGCCAAAACAACTGCCAGATTATCTAAAGATATATATTTTAATGCACTGGTGACCTTGACTTGCAGCAACACCGGCGTAATCTCCTAACATCAGACTCAAAAGTAATTTCAGGCAGCTCCAAGCCGCAAGACCCTGTAAGTTGTTGGGTTTTGCGGCTTGTTTCCATTTAAACCTGAACTTTACACTAAACAAACACTAAATTCCAGAATTTTTTACATTAATTGAAATGAACCTAAAATGAAATTTTAGGAGAGGCAAACGTACCAAATAAGGGCTTTACACTAACAGCAGTGTTTTGGTATAATAAAACTATCATATGACTGTGCATATAGAAAGTAGGTGATTATATGCCGAGTGCAGCAGATATTATCAGAGATTCAATTACAGAATTTTCAAGATTGCAAGACTGGATGATTTCAATTAAGGAAACTAATCCAGAGACATACAACTCCATGTACAAACGCTATATCGAATTAAAAGTTACATTAACGTCATTAGGTGTTAATCTCACAGAAATTGACAGAATCAAAGAGTAAAATTGAATAGCAGACCCCCCTAAAGGTGTAAAGTCTTTAATTATCAAGATTTTACACCTTTTTATTCTACAGAAACTTTACGATTATTCTCTGTTTTCCTATGATGCAATCATACACAATCTTCCGGTTTTTCCATCAATTATCATACCAACGTCTTCTTCTCACTTCCCTCTTCCGACTGTTTTACCTGCCCCGGTTTCTTCCCGGTTTCCTCTTGCAGCTGCTCCGCTTTCTCGGGTTCCTTGGGCAGCCTTCCATACAACTCGACTTGACGGCGGATTTTCTCTGCCAGCGCATTGTCAAGGGCATCGGGACGCATCCGCCACATCCAGTTGCCGCCAAGAACAGACGGCACGTTCATCCTGCCTTCGCTGCCAATACCGAGAAGATCCTGCATTGTTACGACTGCCATGTCGCTGACAGAGGACCATACACCGCGCATAAGTCCCCAATGATACCCTTCTGCCTGATCGAGTTTGAGATACTCTTTGGCAAAGGCCACACAGTCGGCAGGCGCTTCCTGCAGCCAGCCGAGGATGGTATCATTGTCATGGGTTCCCGCATAAACCACAGAATTCCTGCCATAATTGTGCGGAAGATAATCACCGTCCTCCCTGACATCAAAAGCAAACTGCAGAAGCTTCATTCCGGGGTAACCGCTATCTGCCAGCAGCTTGCGCACAGATTCCGTAAGAAAACCCAAATCTTCCGCAATGATATCCAATTTGCCAAGCTTTTGCTCAATTGCACGAAATAACGCAATACCCGGCCCTTTTCGCCACTCTCCCTTTCTCGCGGTCTTCTCACCAAAGGGGATTGCATAGTAGGAATCAAATCCCCGGAAATGGTCGATGCGGATAACGTCAAACAATTTGGACATTTTCTCCATCCGCCGAATCCACCAGCGGTAACCGTCCTTTTTCATCACATCCCAGCGAAACAGTGGGTTGCCCCAGAGCTGCCCATCTTCGGAAAATGCATCCGGCGGACAGCCCGCCACGTCAATGGGCTGCAGCTTCTTGTCTACATAGAACTGTCCGGGCTCCGCCCACACGTCCGCACTGTCTAACGCCACATAAATCGGCACATCACCGATGATACGAATTCCCTTACCGTTGGCATACTTTTTCAATGAATTCCACTGCTGATAGAACAGGTATTGAATCATTTTCCAGAATTCGATTTCCTCTGCCAGTCTCTTCCTGGCTGCTGCCAACGTCTGCTCATCGCGCTGCTGCAGCTTCGGTTCCCATTCGCTCCATGACACGCCGTCGTGCTCGTCCTTTAAGGCCATAAACAGCGCATAGTCCTCCAGCCAGTCTTCCTGCTCCCCGCAAAACTGCGCAAAATCCTGAGGAGGAGTTTTCACAAACCGCGCAAACGCCTTATGTAACAGCGGATAGCGGTTCTCATAAAGAATCTCATAATCCACCTGAGTCAGATGCGCGCCCCACTCATAAGAACTACACTCCTTTGCCGTCAGAAGCCCCTCCTGACAGAGCATTTCCAAATCTATAAAATATGGATTGCCGGCAAAACTGGAAAAAGACTGATAGGGGGAATCCCCATAACTCGTGGGACAGATGGGCAAAACCTGCCAGAACTGCTGTCCCGCCTTTACAAGAAAATCTACGAACTTCCTTGCTTCTTCCCCCATAGTTCCAATCCCATAGGGGGAAGGCAAGGAGGAAATGTGCATCAAAATTCCACTGCTCCGCATAACGCGCGTACCTCCTGTTGCTGTTTCTATTCTTAACCCTTCACTGCGCCTGCCACCACGCCTTCAATGATATATTTCTGACAGAAAATATAAAATATGACAATTGGGACAATCGCCAGCGCCAACATCGCCATCATCGCCCCCATATCCACAGAACCGTAACCACCCCTGAGATATTAGATGGCAATGGGAATCGTCTTAAAACGCTTGATGTCCAGCACAAGATATGGCAGGAGATAGTCATTCCAAATCCACATCGCCTGCAGAATCGCCACTGTGATACAAGTAGGTTTTAAGATGGGGAACACCACCTGAAAAAACGTCTGAATTGGTGTGCAGCCGTCAATCATGGCAGCTTCCTCAATTTCCAGCGGAATGCTGCGGACAAAGCCGCTGAACATAAATACCGACAGCCCTGCGCCAAATCCCAGATATACTACTATAATACCAATTGGGGTGTATAAATGCAACATATTTGCCAATTTTGACAACGTAAACATGACCATCTGAAAGGGTACAATCATCGAGAACAGGCACAGATAGTACATACCGGTAGAAAACACAGATTTCACCCTGGATATGTACCAGGCGCACATGGACGTGCAAAGTATGATTACCGCCACGGAACACACGGTGATAAACAGGGAATTCCTGAGCGCATCCCAAAACTGAATTTTTTCAATTCCCCGCACATAATTTTCCAGCTCCACAAACATTTTGCCGATGGGAATCTCGAAAGGCCTGCGGCTGATATATACTTTCTTCTTGAACGAGTTTACCAGCACCAACACAATGGGAAATACCCACGCTACCGATAACAGCGTGAAAAATATACTCCATGCCCATCCATATTTTGCTTTCCTTACACCCATTACTGCTGCACCTCCTTCGTCCTCGTCAACCTGGTTTGGATGATAGCGATAAGCGCCACCAGAATAAAGAATACCACTGCTTTTGCCTGTCCGACTCCTTCGTATCCGCTCCTTCCATAGAACGTATTAAAGATATTTAACGCCAAAAGCTCTGACATACTTGAGGGTTCGCCATTCGTCAGGGCAAGATTCTGGTCAAAAAGTTTAAACCCATTAGTCAACGTAAGGAACGTACAGATTGTGATGGATGGCATCACCATGGGAATCGTCACATGCCATAAAATCTGCCTGGGAGTTGCACCGTCAATCTTTGCCGCCTCAATCAGTTCCCCAGGCACATTCTGAATCCCGGAAATATAGATAATCATCATATACCCAATCTGCTGCCAGCACATCAGCACCACCAGCCCCCAGAAACCATACGATGAATTGTAGGTCAATGTCTTCTGAAAATTTGCCAGGATTCCGTTCAGCAGCAGCTGCCAGACATAGCCGAGCACGATACCGCCGATTAAATTCGGCATAAAAAATACCGTGCGGAATAAATTTGTACCCCGGATACCCTTTGTCAGAAGCATTGCCACGGCAAACGCAAGCACGTTAATCAGCGCCATTGACACAATCGTAAACGCTGCCGTATACCAGAGCGAATGGAGAAACGTCCTGTCTGAAAATATTTTTATATAATTGCCAAACCCTATAAATTTTGCATCCGTCACCGTGGTAAATTTACAGAAAGACAGATAGATGCCCATCACAAACGGCAGAAAAAAACCGATGGTAAAGGCTGCCAGTGTCGGAAACGCAAAAACAGGAAAATATTTTTTTAATGATTTCTGCATAAATGCCTCCCAAAGTTTGCTCACAAAAGCTGCCTTTACAGGCATAACATAGGGGTGGCGAACCACCCCCGGCAGTTTTTGTTACTGGTTTACAGCTTTGTATTCTGCTGCCCAGCCTTCTACAAATGCGCTCTTGACTGCTTCCCAGTCACCCGTTCCCTGCGCATATTCAAGCAACGCGCTTCCTACGCCATTTTTCCACTTCTCAGACGGAATCGTGGAAAATACCCAGGGAATTGACGTCTTACCGCTGTCGATATATTCGTTGGCAGCAGCCACCAATGGATTCTCCGGCATATATTCATCCGTAAATGTGGAAAATGGGGTTACAAATCCCATTTCATCAGAAAGTATCCGGCGTCCTTTGTCACTGGTGACCACCCATTCCAGGAAATTCAGCGTAGCTTTGATATCATCTTCGGCCGCATTCTTGTTGACACACCAATAATTTTCAGAACCAGTGCACAGACCCTGGTTTGCCTCATCACCTACGCCGATATAAATGGGCAGCATCCCCATATCATCGTCATCTACATCATTGCCGGTAATATCCCTATACGCCCAGGTTCCATTCTGGTAGAATACAGCTTCGCCCATGGCAAATTCCGCTGCCGCATCCTCGCCGGTCATACCGGAAATCATTGTTGGCTGCACGGTAGAATCTGTGATATACAAATCCCAAATGTTCTTGTAAGCATCCAGATAAGTTCCCTTGACAGCCTCTGTAGTTTTAAGCTTGTCATCCTGATACTCAAAATAAATCGGCATATTTGCCAGATGGGTCTTAAACCGCCAATCCGACGAAGAGTCCATGCCCGCCGAAGCAAATACGCCCTTGATTCCCAGCTCGTCCTTCTTCGCCTGCATATCGTCCGCAACTTCCTTTAATTTGGCAAAACTGTTAATCTCAGAGGCATTCTTGATTTTTGCCCCTTCCATTTCACAGTAATCCTCGATAATATCTTTGTTATAAATCAGACCATACGTCTCGATAACATAGGCAACACCCTGTACTTGTCCATCATCGCTGATTAATGCAAAATCATCACTCTTTAAGTTCTTATACACTGCACTGTCTTTTAAGTCATAGCAGTAGTCTTTCCAGGAAGCCAAACCTGCCGGACCATTTACCTGAAAAAGCGTAGGCGCAGCAGACTTTGCCATCTCCGATTTCAGCGTGGACTCATATGTCCCGGAGGCAGCAGTCTCTATGGTTACCGGAATGCCTGTCTCGTTACTGTATTCCTCCGCCAGGTCGTTCCACTGTTCTGCCTGCTCGGGTTTGAAATTGAGGTAATATACAGAACCTGAGACTTCCTCAATCAGGTTGTCTTTGTCCTGGTCTGTATCAGCAGCAGCCTGATTACCTCCATTTTCCTGATCTGCTGCGTTTTGTGTCCCATCATTTTTTGTGTCATCGCTCCCACAGCCGGCTGCCAGCGTGAGCGCAAGCGATGTCGCCAACAGCATTGATATCCATTTCTTTTTCATGAATCATCCTCCTAAAAGTGTAATAATCTCTACCTTTTAGTATGATATTTTTTATTTCAGATATACATGAAAAAGAAATTTTATCATTTTGGACCAGGTTCCGGCAGCTCCACGAGAATGATATCCGCTCCTATTTTCAGCACGTGTTTCCAGGGAATGATGATTTCACTCCCCTTACCAAACAGTCCCCAGCATTTTCCGTAACCCGGAATAATCAGTGCCAACACCATGCCGGTACAGATATCAATGTCAATATCCACTACAAATCCCAGACATTCGCAGTTACAGACATTGATGACTTCTTTTTCCCGCAATTCGCATAGACGCATAAAAAACCCCCCTGCAATATCTTATGCTGCAGGGGGGTTTTGGTGATTATATTAAAAAATATTTTTGGTGGCAATAATGTCTACGCCAGTGTCAGCCACATTGCTGACAATCACATCTCCGATGTGCACCGGTGCCTGGACTTTTACGCCTTTTAATGCTTTCATTATCTCAAAAATCTTGCCTTTGGGAATATCTTCTTTGGTCTTTACCGATACCGCTGCCAGGCTTCCTCCTTCCACGATGACAGAGCTGGTGACAATGCGCGTAGGGTTCGTTACCTCTTTTCTCGCATAATCGTCTCCTCGTTTGCAGGTATTGCCTGATACTGATGATACTTCTTCTCCATTCATTTCCACTTTAAGGGGACATCCCATCGGGCAGCCGATACAAATCAATTCTCTTGTTTCCATACTCTACGCCTCCTCTATTTTCACAGTAATCTGGGACAAATCCGGGAATGCTGCCAGTTCTTCTTTTTTCAGTACAACTTCTTCCATCTCGCCTGGCGCGACAACCGGACGTTTTCTGTGAATCACACGTTTATCGCCAAAGTATACAGACACATAACAATTTTTATACACATCTCCTACACGGAAACGCACGGTGTGTTTCTCATCCATCCGCTCCGGGTTAATCGTCCTAGGAACCGTATAGCGCGCACCATCCGTAGCAACAATGGGAATATCTTTGGCCGTCGAGGGCTGGTGTTTTGCACCGTTTTTCACATATTCGGCAGCATGTTTGCCGGCAGCTTTCGCCTCCTCAGAAACGAAATCTACCAGGTCATGCACATGGAGCACATTGCCGCAGGCAAACACGCCTTCCACATTTGTCTCCAGACATTCATTTACCAGCGGCCCTGAGGTGATGGGGCTCATCTCAACGCCCAGGCTTCTGGATATTTCATTTTCCGGAATCAGACCGCAGGATAACAGCAGCGTATCACAGGTATAATGCTCTTCCGTTCCAGGAATTGGTTTGCGGTTCTCATCTACCTCGGCAATCGTAATTCCTTCCACACGTTCCTTGCCGTCGATATCTACAACCGTATGACTCAATTTAAGCGGAATACCAAAATCATCCAGACATTGCACAATATTTCGCTTTAACCCGCCGGAGTAAGGAAGGAGCTCAGCCACCACTTTCACCTTGGCGCCCTCTAAGGTCATCCTCCTTGCCATAATCAATCCAATATCGCCGGATCCTAAGATTACTACCTCGCGCCCTGGCATATAACCTTCCATATTTACCAGACGCTGCGCCGTGCCGGCGGAATAAATTCCTGCAGGTCTGTAACCGGGAATGTTCAAAGCTCCTCTGGCACGCTCCCTGCAGCCCATAGCAAGAATCACTGCCTTTGCCTCAATCTCAAACATGCCGTCCTCACGGTTCATGGCTGTAATAACTTTTTCATCCGAGATATCCATCACCATAGTATTTAATTTATATTCAATTTTTTCATCTTCTAACTGTTCGATAAACCTTCCTGCGTATTCAGGCCCTGTCAGCTCTTCCTTAAATGTATGAAGCCCAAAACCATTGTGTATGCACTGATTCAAAATACCGCCAAGCTCTTTGTCCCTCTCCAACACCAGGATGGATTCTATACCATTTCTCTTTGCAGACACTGCTGCTGCCAATCCTGCCGGACCGCCGCCCACAATCACTATATCGTAAACCTGTCTTAACATACTCTTTCCTCGCTTTCCGACTATATTCTGTCTTTGTTGATTCCAACGATAATTTTGGAGTTTCCACCGGATTTCGTAATCTCAGATGGGTCTACCCCGCGTTCTCTTGCAAGGATTTCAATTGTTCTGGGAGAACAGAATCCAGCCTGACAGCGCCCCATTCCCGCTCTGGTCCTTCGTTTTACGCCATCCAGAGATTTTGCGCCCAGCGGACGGTTGATGGCATCGATAATTTCGCCTTCCGTAACCATCTCGCAGCGACAGATAATATTTCCGTATGCGGGATTCTCTTTTATCAAAGCCGCACGTTCCTCATTGCTCAAGGTCTTCGGGTCTAAAATTCCTTTCCTGACGCCTACAAAATCTGGTTTCTCCTCTGCATTTGTAAGGTCTCTGACTATCTCTGCCACCATCTTGCCGATTGCCGGAGCGCTCGTCAATCCCGGCGACTCAATACCTGCGCAATCGATAAAACCTTTGGCGCCTTCCACCTCACCGATATAGAATTCATGTCCATCCTCATGAGCACGCAAGCCCGCAAAAGATGTAATGACCTGGCGGATTGGCAGTCCTTTTACCGTAGTTCCTGCCTTGCTGATTAACTCATCTATCCCTTCCTGTGTAGTGTTCGTTCCCTCTCTGTTCTCAATATCAATGGCAGTAGGACCTACCAATGTATTGCCATGGACAGTCGGCGTTACCAGCACGCCCTTGCCGTATTTGCTGGGAAGTTGGAAAATAGTATGCGTTACAAACCCTTCCGTAGTGCGGTCCAGCAGACAATAATCTCCGCGCCTCGGGGTAATGTGCAGCTTCTTGTCGCTTACCATATTGTGGAATTGGTCAGCATAGACGCCCGCTGCATTTACAACATATCTTGTTTCAAAATCACCCTGATTTGTCTTTACAATCCAGGTGTCTTCTTTTTTCTCAAATCCGCTGACCTCTGTATCAAATTTGAATTCCACACCGTTTTGGGCTGCATTTTCCGCAAATGCTATGTTCATACCAAATGGACATACAATGCCGCCGGTTGGTGCATACAGCGCTGCCACCGCTTCATCGGAAATATTGGGCTCTAATTCTACCAGTTCTTTCCTATTAATAATACGTAAATCTTTTACACCGTTTTCGATACCTCTCTCATAGAGTTTTTCCAGATTGGGCATCTCCTCCTCATGTAAGCATACAACCAAAGAACCATTCTGCTTGAATGGAAAATCAAGTTCTTTGGAAAGCTCGGCCATCATCTGGTTTCCCTCCACGTTCAGCTTTGCCATCAAAGAACCGCTCTCTGCATCAAACCCAGCATGGGCAATCGCACTGTTTGCCTTGGAAGTCCCGCAGCAGACATCCTCCTCTTTTTCCACCACGCATACGTTCAGTTTGTATCTGGACAACTCTCTTGCCGAAGCTGCTCCTGATACGCCCGCCCCAATAATTATCACATCATACATATGTTCACCAATCCTTTCTAAAAACGAAGAAATATCCAATAAAATCCCGCCTTGCATTTCCTGTGATAAAAAAACAATGATTACATCCCTTTTTGGGGATGTAATCATTGCCGCTCATCATCTCTGCAATGTCCTATATGTTATTATCTCTATTATCCCACAAATACATTATAATATTATCTAACCTCAGGTCGTTAATTACCATGGAATTACTGCGTATAATCCAACTGCCAGAAGAGCTCCGATAATCGGTCCGCACAAGGTAATCGCTGCATATCCGAAATTAGAACCGCCTTTTCCTTTAATCGGAAGAACTGCGTGTGCCAGACGAGGTCCGATATCACGTGCCGGGTTAATTGCATATCCGGTAAGTCCTCCCAGAGACATACCAATAGATACGATGATTCCGAATACTAACAAGTTGCCAACGCCAGCCGGTGCATCTGCCGGAAGACCTTTGATTGCAAATACAAGTACGAAAGTTCCCACGATTTCGCTGAGCAGATTCAATACCGGATTCGGTATAGAGGGAGCACAGCAGAATGTGCCAAGCTTGGTGGCCTGATCTTCTGTGGCATCATACTGTCCCTTGAACAGGATGTAGACGATACATGCGCCTACAAATGCTCCTGCAAACTGTGCAACGATATATCCGGGTACCAGGCTCCATGCAAGGCTGCCGTCCGCTGCCAGCGCCAGTGTCAATGCCGGGTTAAAATGTGCTCCCGATGCCGCCCCAAAGATAAATGCCGGCACCATAACGGCAAGGCCCCAGGCAAATGTAATCTGAATCGAGCCTGCACCTTTCATTCCTGATTTATTCAACGTTACATTCGCTACTACGCCATCCCCTAAGAGAATCAATATCATAGTTCCTACAAATTCTGCAATATATGGTAACATAAGCAGTCCCCTTTCATTATATAAATTTGCTGTTTATCCGTATTTTTATCCTCTGCCCGGGACACACAGCCCTCATAGAGGAGCCTTGAACGTCCCGGACAGGGTAACTATCATCAGTCTTCTTTTGCCCAGCCGTATGAATATTTGACAGCTTTGTTCCAGCCTTTGACCATTGCCTCTCTGTCTTCCTGAGAAATCTGAGGCTTAAAGGTCTGGTCAATCGACCAATTCTTAATAACGTCTTCCTTGCTTGCCCAATAACCTACTGCAAGACCTGCCAGATACGCTGCACCCATTGCCGTTGTCTCCACGCAGGATGGACGGTTAACCGGAGCATCGATGATGTCTGCCTGTGTCTGCATAAGGAAGTTGTTAGCGCTTGCGCCGCCGTCAACCTTAAGGGAATTGAGTTCAATGCCGGAATCCGCTCTCATCGCCTGCAGAACATCGTTGGTCTGATATGCCAGAGATTCCAAAGTTGCACGGATAATATGGTACTTGTTGACCCCTCTGGTAATTCCTACAATCGTTCCTCTTGCGTACTGATCCCAATGAGGAGCTCCCAGTCCCGTAAATGCTGGAACTACATAACAGCCGTTGGTATCTTTCACTTTCTTCGCCATATATTCTGAATCGGGTGCGCTGTCGATAACCCTCAGTTCATCGCGCAGCCACTGGATTGCTGCCCCTGCCACAAAAATGGAACCTTCCAAAGCGTAATTCACTTTGCCGTCAATGCCCCAGGCAATGGTGGTAACCAAGCCATTCTTGGAAAATACAGGTTTCTCTCCGGTATTCATCAGCATGAAACATCCGGTTCCGTATGTATTCTTTGCCTCTCCTGCCGTGAAACAGGTCTGTCCGAACAATGCCGCCTGCTGGTCTCCCGCTGCCCCGCCGACCGGAATCGGACCGCCGAAGAAGGATGGGTCTGCCGTTCCATATACACAGCTTGATGGTTTTGCCTCAGGAAGCATACTTGCCGGAATATCCAATTCTTTGAGGATTTCCTCATCCCATTTCAAATCGTTGATGTTAAAAAGCATCGTACGGGATGCATTGGAATAGTCGGTTACATGTGCCGCTCCCTTAGTCAGTTTCCAAATCAGCCACGTCTCAACGGTACCGAAGAGGAGTTCGCCTTTCTCTGCACGCTCCCTTACACCTTCTACGTTGTCTAAAATCCATTTCAGCTTCGTGCCAGAGAAATATGCGTCAATTACAAGTCCTGTCTTCTGGCGGAAAGTATCTGTAAGTCCCTTCTCCTTTAAGCTGTCACAGTATTCTGATGTTCTTCTGCACTGCCATACAATCGCGTGGTACACCGGTTCCCCCGTATTCTTATCCCAGACAATCGTTGTCTCACGCTGGTTGGTAATGCCGATTGCAGCGATATCCTCTGCAGAAGCCCCAATCTTCTGCATTGCCTCCACTGCAACTCCCAACTGTGTAGACCAAATCTCGTTCGCGTCGTGCTCTACCCAGCCTGGCTTCGGAAAATACTGTGTAAATTCTTTCTGTGCTACACTGCACATTTCTCCTTTTTCGTTAAAAAGAATACATCTGTTGCTTGTCGTACCGGCATCCAGTGCCATAACATATTTCGCCATAGTAAAAATCCTCCTCTGTTTTACTTTATTTTTTGCTCCATGTGCACTACATAAACCATACTTCCTGATTTGTAGTAGAGACGGATATTGCCCCCGCATCCAATGCTTCAATGACATCATCTTTGTCGCTGATTAACCCTCCCGCAATCACCGGCTGCGTACTGAGCCTGTTGACCTTGCTTATAATCTTAGGCATTACCCCTGGCAGTATCTCTATAAAATCCGCTTTAATCTGCCTCTTTTGCTTCTCGATGCTCTTAAAGGCCCGGGAATCCAATACAAAAATGCGGAAAACTGTGTATAAAGACAACTCCTTTGCACGATTAATCATATTCATCCTCGTGGAAATAATACCATCCGCTTTCGTATTTTTACGAATATAATCTACAGCAATCTCATGGTTGCTTAGCCCCTCAACCAAATCGATATGAACCAACGCTATCTTGTCTGCTTCTTTCACCCGCTCCACGATGTCTGCAATATTGCAAATATCCCCAAAAAGAATAAATACAATCTTCACGTCTGATTTCAGACACTGTTCAACACCCTCAAAATCTTTCACTGCGGCTACTACCGGACAGTCTGCCATCGCATCATAAAATCTCTGTTCCATATTTCCTCCACAAATCAAATGTTGGTTTTATTTTTCTTCTTCTGTCAATTCCCACCTCCAACACCGGGACACACATCTTTGGGTAAGATAAAAAGAGTAGGGAAATAAGCAGCATTTCTGCTGTGCCAACCCTACTCTTATGTTCTCCTGGTTATTATTTATTTGTTGTGTTTGCTATGAGTACATTCTAACATCATCCACAAGTAAATGCAAGCTAAATATTGCAAAAAGTAAAAATATGTCTAAAATTGTCAAAAAACTATCGGTGACTTTGTGCATATTTGCTATCATCTTACTGAATTGACTTTATCAGCTCGTACATTTCTTCCACAGTCTTCACTCCCATAACCACTTCCCTGTCATTGATAACGGTCATCGGAATCCGCTCTATTTTATACTGCTCCACCACCTGCGGATACAGTCTGGCATCTATCATCTTTGCCTCAATGGACGCTGCGTGAGCCGCCATCTGCTGACAGATAATCACCTGGTTTGCGCAATGATGGCATGACAGGGAAACAAAAATCTTCAATTCTGTCTTCTGTGCCAGCTTACCAAGCTTTTTCTGCAATCGTTTGTCCATCTCCTGACCGGGACCAGCCACATTATAGAGTGCCAACACAAATGAATTCAGTTCCTTTCCTCCTGTCACACCGTGAAAAGCAATTCCCATGTACTGCCCCTGCCGTAAAACCGCCGTTACCGGCAGCAGGGAACAATCAATTTCGGGCAGCAATGTTTCTGCCTCCTGCGGTTCATAGAACTGGCAAGTCAGCTTATCCGACATCCCCGCAATGTGGCGCACCAGTTCCGCCATCTCCACAGATGACCTGTCTGACAAATCAACCACACACGCTATCTGCGCTTCTCCGGTCAGTTTCCCCAGCACGCTACGCAGCTGTTCTTCCAGCTCGGGCGTAAGCAAACCGCTCTTAGGCGCAATCTTCTCAATATCCATACATGCTCCTCCTGTCATAATTTTATAACATTCCTACCAAATCCAGGCTGGGGCTCAAAGTCTCTTCACCCGGCTGCCACTTGGCCGGGCATACCTGGTCTCCATGCTCTTCTACGAACTTCGCCGCCTGCACCTTACGCAACAACTCTTCAGCATTTCTGCCAATGCCCATATCATGAATCTCGTATGCTTTTATTCTTCCCTCAGGGTTGAGGATGAAAGTTCCTCTGAGCGCCTGCCCCTCCTTTTCCACAAGCACTCCAAACTGACGTGCCAGCACACCTGCCGGGTCGGCAAGCATCACATACTGAATCTTGCGGATAGTTTCGGAAGCGTCTGCCCATGCCTTGTGCACAAAATGCGTATCCTCCGAGACAGAATAAATTTCACAGCCCTCATTCTTAAATTGCTCATAATGGTCGGCGAGATCACCAAGTTCCGTGGGACACACAAAGGTAAAATCTGCCGGATAGAAAAACAGCACGGACCAGTGCCCTTTCAAATCCTCCTGGCTTACGGTCGTGAATTCCCCATTGGCAAATGCAGATACTTCAAATGCTTCCACTTCTCTGTTAATCATGTTCTCCATTGATAGTTTCTCCTTTTCTGATTGATTTTTGCTTCCAATCTGCTTATAATACCATCATTATAGATTTCAAAACAGAAAAAGGCAATTCTTTTCTTTGAGTTTCTGGATTTTGTATTATAAGCGTATAGTACCAAAAGGTCTTGATAACTCTGCTGCAATAGCAGCAGGTCCTTTTGGCACACAGAATCCACTGGACAGTAACAAATAAAAAAGGGAAACATCCAAAAAATATTTTCCACTTGCATTACGGAAAAATTATCGTTATAATACATTCACGTAACTTATAAACAAAATTATATAATGATTCAGGAGGTATTTTTTATGGAGAAGGAAAAGAACTTGGGAATCACAAACCTTAATGGGATGTCTGCAGACGACGACACGACCTGCGGCATCAACGACATGAACTGTGTGGAGACGAAAGAAACTTCAAGCAGCATCACCAACATGAACAGCACAAGTTCTGATGATGATACGACCTGCAGCTTCACAGACATGAACTGCACAGGAGAATAACATCTGATACCATACAGCCCACGCCGCAGGCAGTTCTGCAACCGGCGTGGGCTGTATGGTTTTCCCTCTATTCTTCAATGACATGAATTTCCAGAAAGTCAAACTCTATCTGCTCTACAAAATTATCCTGGTAAAACCGTGCCTTGTCGTGGCGTTTAAATTCTGCCACTGTGGCATCCAGCCAGATTGGCTTACTCAAATCAAATTCATAACACACCTGCTCTAAGGCATGAAAAATCTTGTGGGTGCGTGTATCTTCACTGTCATCCTTGATAACGGTATCCTGCAGAAGGTGGTTATCTTTAAATATCTTAAACCAGATTCGCATAAATCTCCTTTCTACCTGCGCTGGCGGCTGGCTTCATACATCAGAAGCGCGGAAGCAACCGCGGCATTCAAGGATTCCACCCTTCCCACCATAGGTATCCTGATTCGGCTGTCCGCAAGAGCTGCTATCTCCGCGCTTATCCCGTTCGCTTCATTTCCAATCAGAAAACCGCAAGGCAACGTGTAATCCGGCTCGTCATATAATTTCTCCCCATCCAGGCACGCGGCATACATGACGATACCACTCTCCTTGAGCTCACCGACTGTCCCCTGCAAATCCTCCGTGACATAAAAAGGCACACGAAACAGAGAACCCATCGTGGAGCGGATAGTCTTAGGATTAAAAATATCTACGGTAGTCTTATCCATAACTATGCCGGTAAGACCTGCGCCTTCGCCAGCACGTATCATAGTGCCCAGATTCCCCGGGTCCTGAACATTCTCTAAAACCAGCAAATGCGGGCGCACTCCCAGCAAATCCGCCAATCCATACTCCGGCATCTGCACCAGGCAAAGAATCCCCTGGGGATGTTTGGTATCGCTGATATGAGAAAAAACACTGTCCGCTACCGTCTCATAGGAATAGTTTTCTATCCGCCGCCTGTTCTCTTCCTCTGCAAGAAAGCTCTCCGAAACATACATTTGCTGTATCTGATCTCTGGGGGCTTCCAGACACATTTTTATTCCTTCCACCACAAAAACCCGCTGTTCATAGCGGGTTTTTGATTTTTTATTCAACTGAACGATTTGCTTCATTCTGGGATTGGAAGAACTTATAATCATAGACCTCCGTCTCCTTACTTGCTGAGACTCTCACAAATATTAAACTGATACTCTGAAATTGCCTTTTCCATAGAAAGAGCCTCATCAATATCAAAATCAACAAATTCCCCATGACGGTAACCAACTACACGGTTCGATTTGCCGTCACACAGCAAATCAGCCGCAAATGCTCCCATGGTAGATGCATACACGCGGTCTTTACAAGTCGGGCTTCCTCCACGCTGCATGTGTCCTAATATCGTAGCACGCGTTTCCACTCCGGTAGCTGCCTCAATCCTCTTTGCCATACTGGTAGAATGCCCGATACCCTCGGCGTTGATGATGATATGATGCTTCTTACCGCGTTTACGGTTGTTAATAATATTGTTAACCAGCTTCTGCTCGTCATAGTCATATTTCTCCGGCAGCAGGATATCCTCTGCCCCATTAGCAATGCCGCACCACAGTGCAATAAATCCTGCTCCTCTACCCATAACCTCGATAATGGAACATCTTTCATGAGAAGTAGAGGTATCACGTACCTTGTCAATCGCATCCATCGCCGTATTAACTGCTGTATCAAATCCAATCGTATACTCAGTACATGCAATGTCCAAATCAATCGTTCCCGGAATACCGATAGTGTTGATACCCAATGATGCCAGCTTCTGCGCACCCTTAAATGAACCGTCTCCACCGATAACTACTATACCGTCAATGCCGTGCTTGCGGCAGATGTCTGCCCCAAGCTGCTGTCCTTCCGGTGTAGTGAACTCTTTGCATCGTGCCGTTGCCAGAATCGTACCGCCTCTCTGAATAATATCTGACACGCTTCTGGCTTCCAAATCTATAATTTCTTCCTGCAGCAGACCTGCATACCCTCTCTTAATCCCCTTGACCTTCTTGCCGCGCGAAAGCGCCTGGCGCACAACTGCACGGATTGCCGCATTCATTCCTGGCGCATCACCGCCACTGGTCAACACCGCAATCGTCTCAATTTCTTTTGCCATAACAAATTCCCTCCTGTCTATATTTAAATTAATCCTCAGTACGTCCAATTTATTCTATTTTAATCTTTTCTGGCAAGATTTTCAATATTCTTTTCTACAACTTTTACATTTTTTTCACCCAGAAACTTAGTTAATCTGTTTATGATGTCTGGTAGAACAGCTATATTACGGCTTGACGGAAGCCTTTTAATCTGCTTATCGCCGGAAATATAAATGACGACGCCATCGCCCCCATCACTGTCCTGCAGAATTGCAAACAGCTCTTTCTCCTGTTTTTCGTAGGCTTCCCTGGTAGGGAACTGCAGCCACAGCTCCTTTTTCGTATCGTCAAAAGAATAGATGCGCTCGCAGATTAACTTGCCGTTTTTCTCTTCCTCTGTGACCACACGCCCGCGGATAAACACTTTTTCGTCTATATTCAGCAGACGGCTGTTGGCCTCATAATTTCTGGGAAAAATAATGACCTCCAACGTACCCACCAAATCCTCCAATGTGATAAAGGCCATTGTCTGGTTATACTTGGTGTACTTGATAGTTTTATCGACAATCATTCCGCCCACCATGGCGATTTCTCCATCCTTTGCCCTCTGCTGTCCGCTCTCCTCATCCAGCATGAAATCCGTGGTGACCCTGGTTATATTTTTCCGCCATTTGCCCTCATACTCCTCCAACGGATGACCGCTGATGTAAACGCCGAGGACTTCTTTCTCAAAGCCCAGATACATTTCCTTGGAATATTCTCCCACATCCGGCATCTTCACCTCAAAGTCAGCTTTCTCATCTTCTCCGGCAAAGTCAAACAAGGTCATCTGCCCCGCCATGGTATTTTTCTTGTCCTGAGCAATATCCTCCATAATGCCCACGTACGCCATCATGCACTGTTTCCTGGTGGCGCCCAGGTTGTCCAAAGCCCCGGATTTAATCAGGTTTTCCACCATTCTTTTATTCAGTTCATAATCAATCATGCGCGTCAGAAAATCTGCAAGACTTTTAAATTTGCCGCGCAGTCTGCGTTCTTCACAGAGATTCTCAATAAATGCATGTCCCACGCTCTTTATCGCCGATAATCCGTAGCGGATACAATTGCCTGATACAGAAAATTCACTCTCCCCCTCGTTGATGCTGGGCGGAAGCAGCGTAATCCCCATCTGGCGGCAGGAATATATATATTCCGAAAGTTTTGTGATATGGTTCATAACGGAACTCATCAGCGCTGCCATATACTCTACAGGATAATAGTATTTCAAATATGCGGTCTGATATGCGATTACCGCATAGGCGGCTGCATGAGATTTATTAAATGCATATTTAGCAAAATCCGTCATCTCGTCAAATATCTTATTTGCCGTCTGTTCACTGATGCCGTTGCTGATACAGCCAGGAACATCCTCTTCCTGATTCCCATAGACAAAATTCTTACGTTCCTTTTCCATGACGGATGTTTTCTTCTTGGACATGGCACGGCGCACCAAGTCGCTCCTGCCCAGCGTATAGCCGGCCAGATCACGAACAATCTGCATTACCTGTTCCTGGTAAACGATACAGCCGTAAGTCGGCTCTAATATCGGCTCTAGCTGCGGACAATCATAAGTAATTGAATCAGGATTATTTTTCCCTCTAATATAAGCCGGAATGAAATCCATGGGTCCGGGACGGTAGAGGGAAATTCCCGCAATGATATCCTCCAAACTCTGCGGCTTTAACTCCTTCATGAAATTCTTCATGCCCGCGCTCTCTAACTGGAAGACGCCGTCCGTCTTGCCGGTTCCCAGAGAATCCAGAACTGGCTTATCATCAAAGTCCACTTTATCAATATCGAACAGCTTTGATTCGTCAAGCTGCGGATTGTCTTCCCGCTGGCTGATATGGATAAGATTGACCGCATTCTGGATAACTGTCAGGTTACGAAGTCCCAAAAAATCCATCTTTAACAAACCCAGTTCCTCTAAGGTGGTCATTGTAAACTGGGTGGTAATCGCGCCGTCGCTTCCTCTGGAAAGAGGCACGAACTCATCCACTGCTTTAGAACTGATAACCACGCCTGCCGCATGCATGGAGGTATGTCTTGGCAAACCTTCCAGACGCTTGGACATATCAATCAATCTGCCTATGCTCTCGTCATTCTCATAGAGATTCCTCAGTTCCGGATTCATCTGCAGTGCCTTGTCAATGGTAATTCCCAGCTCTGTGGGAATCTGCTTGGCCACATTATCCACAAACGCGTAGGGAAGGTCCATGACCCTTCCTACATCACGGATTACGCCCCGCGCCGCCATCGTACCGAAAGTGACAATCTGCACCACACGGTCCCTGCCGTATTTGTCACTGACATAATCAATGACTTCCTGACGCCGTTCCACACAGAAATCAATATCTATATCCGGCATCGTCACACGCTCCGGATTCAGGAAACGCTCAAAAATCAAGCTGTAACGAATGGGGTCGATATTGGTGATTTCCAGCGTATAGGCAACCAGGCTTCCCGCTGCGCTTCCGCGTCCCGGCCCCACAGCAATACCGTTCTCTCTGGCAAAACGAATAAAGTCCCACACAATCAGAAAATAGTCCACATACCCCATTTGCTGAATAATATCAAGCTCATATTGGAGCTGCCTTTTTAGTTCCTCAAATTGCAGCGGTTCTTCCCTGCCTGGAATTTCCACGCTGCCATTTTGTGACGGATAGCGCTGCCCCAACCCTTGATGGCAAAGTTTATTGAGATACTCCCATGAAGTAAAACCTTCGGGAACATCGAATTTGGGCAGCTTCGTCACGCCAAATTCAATCTCCACATTGCAGCGGTCCGCAATCTTCTGCGTATTGTCCAAAGCCTCCTGCGCATAGGGAAACAAGGCGCGCATTTGTGCTTCCGACTTTACGAAATACTGCCCGCCCTCGTAGCGCATACGGTTCTCATCGGCCAGTTTTTTGCCGGTTTGGATACACAACAGAATATCATGGGAATCCACGTCTGTCTCATAAGTATAATGCACATCGTTGGTAGCAACCAACGCAATCCCTGTATCCTGGCTCAGGCGCAGAAGCTGCTGATTGACATATTGCTGCTCCGGCAAGCCATGGTCCTGCAGTTCTAAGAAATAATTCCCATGCCCAAAAGTTTTATCATGCCACAGAGCCGCCTCCTTAGCCATTTCATAAGCTCCCCGCTGCAGAAATTTTTGTACCTCACCCGCAAGACAGGCGCTGAGTACAATCAGACCTTCGTGATATGTCTCTAATATCTCTTTGTCCACTCTCGGACGGTAATAATAGCCTTCCGTAAAGCCCCGGGAAACAATCTTCATCAAGTTCTGGTAACCTGTATTATTTTCTGCCAGCAGAATCAGGTGGAAATAGCGGTCCTCGCCCTCCACTTTTTCCCGGTCAAACCGGGAACCAGGCGCGACATAGACCTCACAGCCTAAAATCGGCTTAATCCCAACTTCCTTCGCCGCCCGATAGAAGTCAATCACACCATACATAACTCCATGGTCTGTGATGGCTGCAGAATCCATGCCCAGTTCTTTCACCCTGGCAACATATTCTTTTATCTTATTGGAACCGTCCAACAGACTGTATTCCGTATGGACGTGAAGATGCGCAAATGACATGGTTTCCTCCGTTTCGTATTATCTGCCTATTCGTTTCAAAAGACGCCGGGAAGTCTCCAACCCAGCGTCTTGATTATTCCTACAATACCTTTGACAAGAAATCCTGCAGCCTTTGATTCCGGGGATTTCCAAAAAATTCCTGAGGTTCATTTTCCTCGCAGATTACCCCCTCATTGATGAACATAACACGACTTGCCACCTCTCTGGCAAATCCCATCTCATGGGTAACCACAACCATCGTCATACCGTCCTTTGCCAATTCGCGCATAAGTTCAAGCACCTCTCCGACCATCTCAGGATCTAACGCTGAGGTTGGCTCGTCAAACAGCATCACGTCCGGGTTCATAGCAAGAGCGCGGGCAATGGCAATCCTCTGTTTCTGCCCGCCGGACAACATGGAAGGATAAGCATTGGCTTTGTCGGGAAGCCCTACGCGCTCCAGCAAATCCAAGGCACGCTTATCTGCCTGCTCCTTGCTCATCAGCCCCAACTTGACCGGGGCAAGGGTAATGTTTTCCTGAATGCTCAGGTTGGCGAAGAGATTGAACTGCTGAAATACCATGCCAATCTTCTGCCGGATTTTATTGACGTCCACACCAGGCGCCGTAATCTCTTTCCCTTCAAAGACGACGCTTCCGGCAGTTGGTGTTTCCAGAAGGTTCAAAGAACGAAGAAACGTTGATTTCCCGCAGCCTGAGGGTCCGATAATCGCCACCACTTCTCCCTGGCAGATTTGGGTGCTGATTCCCCGAAGAACCTGATTACCGTCAAATTCTTTGTATAAATCTTTTGTCTCCAACAGTACCTTACCGCTCACTGACCCTCAGCCTCCTTTCCAGTCTGCCCACACACCAGGAAAGCCCTGTCACCAGCAGCAGATAAATCAGGGCAACCGCAATCAACGGCATAAACGGAGAGAACGTAATACCCCGGATGATGTCTCCTCCATGGGTCAAATCGGTCAAACCAATATAACCGCTGATAGAGGTCTCCTTTAGAAGCACAATAAATTCATTTCCCAGTGCAGGAAGCACATTTTTAAATGCCTGAGGCATAATGATAAACTGCATGGTCTGGCGGTAATTAAGACCTAAACTCCTGCCCGCCTCCGACTGCCCCTCGTCCACAGACATGATGCCGGAACGGACAATCTCAGCCACATAAGCTCCCGAATTCAGCCCGAACGCCACAACTGCCGCAAAAATCTTCGACACATTTACGGAAGCAAAAATCACATAATAAATAATTAAAAGCTGAATCATGGTAGGCGTACCGCGCACTACCGTCAGATAGACCTGACAGATAAAATTAGGAATCTTCATATGTCCGGTCTTATCATGGCCAGAGCGGATAATTGCCACTAAAAATCCCAGGGCAATTCCCAAAAGCGCAGCCAAAAACGTAATAATCAGAGTATTGACAAATCCCTGCAGTATGTACTGGTATCTGTTATCGTCTATAAAATTTAATGTAAACTGTTCTACAAAATTCTGCACGGCGGCATTTCCTCCTATTTTGCACGAACGATGATTACCTGTTTCGCTTTGGCATAAGTATCACTGAAATCAATGCTCTGCAGACGTTCCTCGTTGACAGTCATGCCAGCTACGCCGATGTCCGCCTTACCGGACTGTACCGCATTGATGATGGCGTCAAAATCCATATCAAGAATCTCAAGCTCCATGCCCAGCTTATCTGCTACCGCCTGCGCAATCTCGGGGTCAATCCCCACAATCTCGTTGTTCTCATAATATTCATACGGCTTGAATGCCGCATTGGTTGCCATTACCAATTTGCCGTTGGATGTATCCACATCTGCCGGAGATTCATACGGGCAGGTTCCCATCGTATCATCACCTGTATAATTAGCCATAATCTGGTCCAACGTGCCTTCTGATTTGAGTTCTGCGAGAGCAGCATTGATTTCTTCTTTCAGCTGTGCATTATCCTTGGCAATGGCGATAGCATAATCTTCATCCGTGTACTCGGTGTCAAGAATTTTCAAATCTTTATTTTGATCCACAAACGCCTTTGCCGGCTCTGAGTCGATTACTACGCAGTCAATCTTACCCTGCTTTAAGGACTGCACGGCGTCTGCACCTTTTTTGTAACGCTCCACGGTGGTTTTGCCATCCTTCTCAAATTCATCGGTTACCAGTGTATCGCCGGTCGTGCCAAGCTGTACGCCAATCTTCTTGCCCGCCATATCTTCGGGGGCGTTTACGGTGTTCGCCGGAACCCCACATCCCATGATGCCTGCCAGCATTGCGCCTGCCAACAGTAACGATGATAATTTCTTTGCCATCTTCATAATTTCTTCCTCCTGTTTTGATTCCTGATCGGAATATATGTATTTTCAATAAAGTTGTATAAATATACGCTATTTTGTATTCTAAATCAAATCAGGAAAAAAAGCAACAGGCAGGATTTATATTTATTTTGCTTTTTTAACCGCGCTGTACGCTCCCTTCTGATTCTTGCCATTCTGTTTCTCAAATGCGCATATCTTATAATAACAATTCCGTGCGCCTTGGGGCAGCTGCGCAATATAACCCGTAATGCCAGCCCCTTTTAATGTCTTTATGCATTTATAGTTACCAGATTTCGATGTGCTCCTGTAAATTAGATACCCGTCTGCGCGCGCAACCTTATTCCAGGATAAATCTGCATACCCCGAATCATCTGTCTTCACCTGCAGTTTCGGTTTCTGGGGCGCCGCCGGCTGTTTGGCGCTGTACGCACCATAGACGCGCTGGCCCTTGTCGCCAACTGCATATGCCCTGATTCGGTAATAATAAACTTTTCCATCCGGGTGCTTGATATTGGAACAGGAGGTTGCCTTTCCTTTCTTAATGGTCTTAACAAGCTTATATTTTCCATTCTTTTTCGCACTGCGGTATATCTGATAGCCTTTCGCTCCGCTGACTTTTTTCCAGGATATTGCAACCTTTGACGTATTCTGGTATTTCGGCGAAACGCCTGTTACCTGTGCCAGGGCAACTTTCACCTTTGTTGCTGGACTGTACTGCCCATAATTGACTGCCCCGTTCTCTCCCAACTGGTATGGGCGGAGTTTAAAAGTATACGTTGAGCCGTATGCAAACGTACGGGAATATTCCGTAACGCCTGCTCCCTTAATTTTCTTGAGCAATGTGTACTTTTTCGTCTTCGTATCGTACCTGTAAAGAAGGTATCCGTCTGCTCCATCCGCCTTTTCCCATTTGAAATTGACACGGTTGGTCCCTTTCTTCACAGATGCTTTCAGCTTCACCTGAGGATTGAACGGCTTTTGTTCCGGCTGTTGCGGGGCGGCATGTTTTACCGTCACTGGCTCCGCCTGTGCCAGCGGAGCTGTCATCGCTGACAGCCCGTTGGCATCTACATATGTTACCGAAGGTTGCTGGACATTGCCTCCGTCCCCGGAAACCTCAACCTTTATCTCATAATCACTGCTGGTAGGCTGCAAAGACAATGTTCCTAAGCGGAGATAGTCGCTGCCGCCAAAAATGTCCTGCTCCTTCTTTCCTGACAGTACTAAATCCACAACATAGACGTTATCTTCTCTGCTGCTTATCGCTGCATCCTTAACCATGCTTGGAATGGACTCCTTAAACTGAAACGTCGGCTGCTCTATACTCCCGCTAGTAACCGTAACCACAAGCTGCATTCTCAGAGAAGTAATCGTCTCTGTCTTTCCTTCCGGAATACTCACAGATACGGACACATTATTATTTTCAACGGTAAGGCTGTTGCTTGCAGCCGCCTCTGCAGCGGCAGGCGCTGCAATGATGCAAAAGAACAGCAGAAATAAATATTTTATATAATTTTTCATCTTTACCTCCAAAATTCTGAACTACTGTAAAGTAATGGAAGGAAGGGCGCTCGGAATCTGAATCACCAGCGTATCGCTGACAATACGTTCTCCTTCTAATGTCTGAGCATCATCCACCCGGTATAATTCACCGCGCACGCCGTCAAGTTCCTGAAGTGCATCCATATCCCAGTTTGCTGGTTCCACATAATACACCCAGGTTCCGTTTGATGTTTCTCCAAGATTTCCATGTTCCGGCACATCGGCAAAAATCACCTGTTTTGCCTCTACCTGACCATCTTTTGCGCCGATTACATTACCTTGCGTATCATATAAGATAACTACATTATAGGCAGGATTTCCTTTATAATTGCCGCTAAAAATCAATGAACCTTGCGGTATCACATCATCTTCCTTGTCGCCATAGCGATAATCCTTAGATAATATGCCAATCGCCGGCTGTGCATCGTCTGTCGTCATAAATTCCAGATTATCCCCGGAGGGACCACAGATTTCAACTTCCTGAATGGAAATACTGCCTGACTTAGCCAATGTAATCCGCACATATCTGGCATCATAGGTACCTATCCATTCATCCCGGGTATCTTCTTTGACCGAATCAAACCAAATTGTCGCTTCCTCTGCCCCGGTAATTCCCGCGTAATGCTCCTTCACTGACGTCCATGTCTCACCGTCTGCACTGACCTCTATGGCAACATCGTCTACAGCATCTCCTTGGTATTTCAAAGAGGTAACTTGCTCTGTTTTGTGCATATCTATCTCAATCACCGCCGTTTCAGTACTGTTGCCAGTAAATGTACCAGCAGCTGTCCTGTCGTTATCTAAAATACGCTCAATGCTGTTTATCTTCTTCACCGGAACGTCGCCTGATTCGTAAGAACCATTGTCCGGATTCTCCTCATCACTGTCAATTTCAATATCATCTTCTGAGGTCATATTGGAAGTAACGGTCCACAAACTCTTATCTAATATGCCGTCTGTCTTAATTTTTGCAGAACCTGCCTCTGCTTTACCAGAGTAATTCAGGTATTTGTCGACTGCCCGCACCTCATATCCCATCACGCGGTTATCAATGGAAGCAATCGTATCTACATAAACCGTCGTGTCCGCTGTCTGTATCGGCACAAATCCGATGACCTCTGTCTTCTTCTCACCATTAGATATCATGCTGCGGCTAATCTCGTAGCCCAATATCAAATTCGCATCGGCCTGCGTATGCATGGTAACCTGCACTTGATTTGATTTTACAGATATGTCCGCCGTTACAACCTCCTGGTCTTTGATTGTTCCCTCTTCTCCCGCATGAGCAAGACGGTAGTCTCTCGCGTCCTCATTTACATAATATATCGCTTTTGTATCGGCTTCTCCATATTTCTCTGCATATGCGGTTGTCACGCTGTCGGGAACCATGCCCCACCGTTCAAAGAACGGCAGAATGTTTTTATTTGCAGCTGCACAGGCAAGACGCATGAGATTCTGGTCTGCGCCGCCATTTAACGCCAGTCCTGACTGCGGCGCTTTCTGCGGATTCCTGGAATATGTGTCTACCCGGGCAAAGAACAGATTCTGGAACTGTTCTTCATAACTATCATAAATATGTCTGTCATCTGCGTTGTCATCAAATGCCAGATGCAGCTGCCAGTACAGCGCAAGCTGCGTAAATACATTTGAGGCGCGCCCCACCGTACCAGAGGTCACTTTACGGTATACATTTTCATAAGTATAACGCGTCTTTCCTGTCAACAGCTGTGCAAAATAATTGTTTGTAACTTCTGCCACGGCATAGCTTCCCTGATTGATGTTATGGCCAATTTCATGGGCAATTCCCCAGCCAAATCCTGACCAGTCAGAAGGTGCGCTCGCCAAGGTGCAGGAACCCCACTCAATTCCGATATGATTGCCTGACGCATACATGAATGCACCGGCAAACATTCTCATATAACGAATATTCAAATGCTGCACCGGCAGGGCATTATTTCCCCTGGCTGCGCTTGCTTGTTCATCACTCAGGCCTTTGTGCTGATAAAACAGCGTCATGGTCTGTTCCATCGCCTGCAAAGCCTGGTCTAATTTTGCTGCTTTGTCGTCTGCATTTTTGATTCCATCCCAAATTTTCGTAGCCGGCAGGGAATACATCATTTTATGCATCATGATATCTGTAGCGTTCAATATACAATTCTGCTGACTGTATTCATAATCCACATTTTTGTTGCCGGTGTGCGTCTTCTCATGTTCTTGCTGGATAGCTGCCACATATGTTTCCAATTCCCCGACATAAGCCTGGATTGCTTCGGTTCGTTCGCTTCCTGTTTTGCCATATAGATTCAGCGCCGGAATATCACTTCCGCCCCCGATGCGGACAGCATACTGATCCGAGCTGCTGTTTCCTGTGTAGGCAACGTAAAGCTGCCCGCCTCTCTCAAAATCATTTGACGTAATCTGCGGCACGGTAATCTCATTGCGTCCAATTTTCAGGCTGACGACTTTGGCTAAAGAACTGGCCTCTGCGTGATGCTGCGTAAACACAAGCTGTAAATTCGTGCTGTCACCAGTCCTTTTTGTATTATGCCCGACAAATACCAGCAGCTTCTCCCCCTGGTAAGCAGTCTTTCCTAACGGCTGCCAGGCATTTAATCCGCCAAATCCCAAATGTCCGTCTTTCTGTGCCGTAATACGATTATCAACCACATAAGAGGGCTTTAAATTCGCATTTAAAATATCTCTTGCCGTGTTCAGTTCCAACAGTAATTCACTGTAAAGCGGATGCTTTTCACTGCTCGCACTGTCTGCCGTATTCAGACGGTCCTCGAGTGCGGCAATTGTTCCTTCCGTCACATTGCTCCTCAACGTAGTATGCATCTCATCTTCATACAGATTCATAATGTCTTCTTCCAGAGAATCGTACTGATGGAAATGAATTTCCCCTACCATCATCGGCTGTTTGCTGAAATTATTTCTTCCAAGGCAGAGGTAAATCTTGTTGGCCGTAATTTTCTGTTCTGTCTTCACAATGTAGAACGGAAGATTGTTTTTATCTCGTTTTTCAAACAGGCGTGCACCCACTTCCTGTACGGTAGTCCCATGTTCTGTATTCCAGTAACGAAGCCTAACGGTCTGCACCCCTGACTGCTGGTCCACTGCCGCAAATGTGAAATAATTCATTTCATAATCTTTATCTAAAGTAATCGTCATGCCCTTAGTGTCGGCAGGATAAGCAACCCCGT
Organism: uncultured Lachnospiraceae bacterium; assembly: GCA_910585895.1. GTDB lineage: Bacteria > Bacillota > Clostridia > Lachnospirales > Lachnospiraceae > Petralouisia. Next base: position 4,189 of record CAJUHY010000013.1, on the reverse strand, counting down.
CATCCCAGTCTTCTTTCATCCAATAAGAACCGTAGTCATCATCCACCAGTCCTAAAGCGCTTCCAGCCTCCGTATCTAAAGCGCTGCCGACCATTTGTGCACCGCCGGAACCTCCATAAACAGCATCCACAATATGGGCGCTCACTACGCCTGCCCCATTGGAAGTATTCAGCAGCTTATACTTGGGAAGCTGCGGCAAAGCAGAGCTCTTGGTAGCGGCAACAGAAACCAGAGAAGACTTGCCCCAGCCAAGTTCGTTCCATCCTCTCACATACAGAGAATACTCTGTATCATCCTCTAAACCGCCAATGACATATTGGGTGGCATCAATTTTCCCTTCTCCTGTTACAAGCGGCTCAAAACCATTCACTACTGGACGGTATGCACTGTCAGCCTCTCCTGACTTCTTATAAAATACCATGTAGCCGTTGGAATCATCCATATCTTTCCATGATACCTTAATGGTCCGATAGCCTCCGACTGCGCTTACATTATCTGGCGCTGCCGGCAGACTTTGCGGTTTTGGCTCTCCGATTCGCTCCTCAGACCATGGGCTATGCCAGTCGCCGTTCACGGAACGGACCTTTACTGTATATTTTTGAAAGTTCTTCAAATCCTGATTGTTGATGGAACTGATTCTGTGCTGCGTACCTGATACGCGGACAATCTGCGACTGTACCTCCGCCTGCTTGCCTGTTGGACCGGATACGTAAACTTCGTATCCGGTAATATTTCTCTGGGCATTCCAGGAAACTGTCAATCCTTTGTTTTCTGACTGCGGTTCATTCAGCGTAGGAATATCCAACTGCGGCGCCGGAATCCGCTCTTCCATATTATTGACAAACTCCACCTTGGCAATATTGACTAGCGGTTCCGTCTTTTTCGTCCCGGTAATTCTGATAGTCACCCTCTTCACTGCTATCTGCGTACCAAAATTAAGAACCAACGAACCATCAGCCTCAACGCTTACACTGCCAGAAGCTGCCAACGCCGGCTGTGCAGAGGCGCTTCTCTCCACCTGAGCCCTCAAGCTCTTTTGCTGTTTCTGTTCTGCAAGCGGAAAAGATATTTCCTGCTCTCTGCCATTTTCATCTACTGTGACAACAACTGCCTCTCCATCGGTAATATTACTGAAAATGCTTCCATCTTCATCCATTTCCGTAGGCGCATGGAGCGTAATCCCCTGTATCATAGGCATGAGGGCAGCATCCATTACATCATCCTGCGCCAATGCAAATTTCATGCTTACAGGATTCTTTGCTGAAATCGGCTCCGCTTCGCTTAACGGCTTTAAGCTGATAGCGCCGGCATTGTTCAAAAATGCTTCTACATTGCCCTCTATGGCAGTGCCGTCCTCCGCCTGTATTCCCTGGATAACTCCCAGCTTCTGCACCTGAGATTTCCTTTCCTCATTAAGGCTTTGTACAATATACTGTAAGTCTGCAATATCCGTCTTGCCATCCTGATTGATGTCCATAGCCGTGCCCTGCGGATTCTCGCGAATTTCCTTCAATATAGCCTCTGTATCTTCCTCATTCACAATGCCGTCCTGGTTCACATCACCGGGACAAATCCATCCAGGAACGGATGCGCTCCCTGTCTCAACCTTACCGGCACAAACCAGAATTTTCGTCAGCCACCCAGCCTCTACAGAGACTTGCTGTGTATAATCGGCAAATTGTTTGGTCTGCACAGAGACTGTATAATCTCCCTGCGCAACATCAAACCTTGCTGTCAATGACTCTGCGCCGTTAAAATCCAATTCTTTTGATTTTTCGGTTCCTTTGCCATCGTTAATATGTACCGTCACTTCTCCCTTATAGGGAATCAATAGGGAGGACCGAACCTCCACCTCCAGAACACTTTCAGCCTGCGCTGCTTTCCCATCTAAATTGCTTCCTTCCTGCGATTGAGTCTCAGCATGAACTAATGTTGACCCAGCAACCCATGTCTGGAAAACCAAACAGCCGGTAAGCAGCAGTGCCATCCATCTTTTCATTTTTACCTTACCCTTCCTTTCTTCTTTCTTGTTCTCATAATGATAATTTTGTTGATTTAGATGAAATATTCCTACTTCACTACATCGTTAATTTTGTTAGTAAGTTTTACCATAGAAGTATCAAAAAGTCAATATCTTGCAATTTCTCTTTTGTACTGCTAAAATAATACAATAATTTCAATTACAGTTCACTCAGCAGCCAATATAAAGACAACAGACAATCAAGAAAGGATGATTCACTTATGCAGACACTGAAAAAAATCGGCAGCATTCTCTTCTGCCTACTTCCGGTAATTCTTGCTTTCGGCATTCAAACATTAGTTACCTTTATTGCCCTCTTTGGGAGAATTTTTCTGGAAATTCTTTCTCAGTGGGAACTCTTGGCAGAATCTGCGGATCCTGCTTCCATTACTGAAACCATTCTTAATCCTGTAATGAGTTCCCTTATGGACAGCCAGTTCCTCGCCGGAATCTCGGCAGCCTATGCCGTAATTGCTGCTCTAACGCTCGGTTTTTGGTATTGGAAACGTTTTTGTCCCAAAAAGCAGCCGCGCCGCAAAATATCTTCCATAATCAACCCCTGGATTGTCGGTGGGCTGGCAGCGATGATGCTGGGTATGCAGTACATATCCACTTATGTAGTAATGCTTCTTGCCGCCATCAACCCCGGATGGTATCAGACTTATGAAGAACTGCTGAAAAGCGTTGGTTTTGAAAACGTTACGCTGGTGCTTGCCGTTTATTCCGTGATAATTGCTCCCATCAGTGAAGAACTGATTTTCCGCGGGGTTACCATGAAATATGCCATTAAGGCAATGCCGTTTGTAATGGCAAATATTATGCAGGCTTTCCTGTTCGGTCTCTTCCACGCAAATGTTATTCAGGGCACATATGCTTTTGTCGTAGGGCTTTTCTGCGGTTATGTATGTTACAAGGGCGGCAGCCTATACCTGTCCATTCTGTTCCATATGATGTTTAACCTATGGGGAACGTTTGCTCCATCCTTCCTAAACTACAGCGGTAATTCTATTCTCCTGCACATTTTAATCTTTGCCGCAGCTGTATGTGCGGCTGCTGCCGGGATATTTTTATATCTTCATGGAATCAAACGACGTCTGCCTGTGGAGACATCTGTCGCTGACAGTCAACGTTAACCTTCCATTTTGTAATTCATAGTACCAAAAGGCAGACGTTTCGTTAAACAAACGCCTGCCTTTGCTATTTTGCTATATTAAAACTTAATTATTCTTTTAATTTGTGAATTTTACAGCGGTCCCATAAGCAATCACTTCAGCCGCCCCCAGGGCTCTAGGCAAACGGATTCTCTGTCGGATACATCATGCCTTTCGGCTGGTTAAAGTTTATCTCATCCACCGGAACGCCCACATACTTAAAAATTTCATACAACACTTTACCAAAATGACCAAAAGCAACCGCTCCATGATGAGGATAATTCTTCTCAATCAATACATGGCGGTAAAATCTTCCCATCTCCGGGATGGCAAATACACCGATTGCTCCAAATGACCGTGTGGCTACCGGAAGCACCTCGCCCTGTGCAATGTATGCACGGATTTGGGCATCTGAAGTACTCTGCAGACGATAAAACGTAATGTCACCCGGCACAATATCTCCCTCCAATGTTCCTTGCGTCACCTCTTCCGGTAAGCTTCTTGCCATAATAAGCTGGTACTTCATCTCGCAGAAAGATAGCTTACTGGAAGCTGTATTTCCGCAGTGGAATCCCATAAAGGTATCTTTTAGTGTATAATTATATTTGCCTTTAATTTCACTTTCATACATATCCGCAGGAACGGAGTTATTGATATCAAGCAGCGTTACCGCATCTTGACTGACAACTGTTCCGATGAATTCACTGAGCGCACCATAAATATCCACCTCACAGGATACCGGAATGCCTTTCTGGGTCAGACGGCTGTTGACATAACAAGGCACAAATCCAAACTGCGTCTGGAATGCCGGCCAGCATTTTCCTGCAATTGCTACAAAATCACGGCTGCCTTTGTGTCCTTCTACCCAATCAAGAAGGGTAATCTCATACTGTGCAAGTTTTGCCAAAATCTCAGGTTTCTTGTTTCCTGCACCCAGTTCTTTCTCCATCTCTGCTACAATTGCGGGAATCCTGTCGTCCCCTGCATGGTTGTTATAAGCCTCAAAGAGGTCAAGCTC
>CAJUHY010000012.1 GCA_910585895.1 uncultured Lachnospiraceae bacterium | reverse complement strand
CATATAATCTGCGGAAAAATTCAGGTTTAGGACTGCCGCCGATTGGATGATAGGAAACGGCGTAAAGTCCCGGTTGTTTCTGGGAGATGGCTCTGGGGTTGTCCAGGCTGCTGTTATCGCCCTGTTTGGTAATCTCGGGGATGGTGACGGTAAGGTCTAAATCCTCCTCATCCAGTACTTTGGCAAGTTTTTCCTGATACGCTTTCACGTATCCTTCCGTTCCCAGGCTTTCCTGCATAAAACGGGTGCGGGCTTTCCCGCGGTTCTCGTAATTGCCGTGGGCGAGGAACGTATCTATCATCGCCTTGATATAGTAGAGGATTTTCTCGGGAGCAACATCGCATGACACCAGAGCGCCCATCCGGGGTTCGCGCCCCAACCCCCCGGCGCTGTATACGTCAAAGCAGCCGTTCTCTTTTGCCACAAATCCCAAATCGCGGAATGTGGCATGAGTAACGTTTTCTTTGCAGTTGGAAAAACATACTTTTAATTTGCGGGGAAGTTTTACTTTTTTGATAAACCCAAGCAGGTAATCTGCCGCTTCCTCAGCATAGGGGAGAACGTTGAAATACTCGTCTGTTTGTACGCCGGAAAGCGGTGAACACATTACATTTCGCGGAAAATCACCGCCGCCTCCTCTGGTGATGATGCCGTGGTCAAAAGATTCCTGAATAAGTTCGCAGACCTGCTCAGCGGACAGGTTGTGAAACTGTAAACTTTGGCAGGTTGTAATATGTGTGAGTGAAATATTGTATTTTTCAATGCTGTCGGCAATAAATTTGAGCTGCTCTTTGGTGATTTCACCGCCGGTAAGGCGCAGACGCAGCATACTTGCTCCGCCGCCTCTTTGTGCATAACTGCCGAATCCGCCGGAAAACCCTTTGTATTGCGCAACGTTAATCTCTTTTTTGTAGAACTTGTCCGTCATCTCATCGAATTCTTTTAAATCTCCACGAAATTCTTCTACGTGATTTCTCATGATAACCTCCTGCTAAAATGATTGCGGGTAATTTCATTTAGTATATAAGATACCCCAAATTATCAATAATTATATCATAACCAATTTAAAAATGAAAGGTCGGCTGTGTAGAAGTTTCGCTGGAAGTATGTTAAAATGGCTTAAGAATTTAGAATTGGAGATGAAAATATATGAGGAAAGCATTATTTTTTGATATTGACGGAACAATCTGGGATGACAGCCACACGATTCCTGACAGTACGAGAGAAGCGTTTCGCAGGATGAAAGAAAGAGGGCATTACCTGTTTATCAGCAGTGGCAGGACCAGGGTGTTTATCCCGGACAAGCAGCTGATGCCTCTTGGATTTGACGGTATACTGGCAGGCTGCGGCACATATGGAGAGTTTGGAGGAGAAGTGAAGTTTTACCATCAGATTCCGCAGGAAGAAATTTGCCGTATTAATGATTTTTTGCGGAGCGTGGACGCGGCATATATTTTGGAGGGAAGATATTATCTGTATCTGGATGAAGAACGTTTTCCCAAAGAATCGGTATTTCCACAAAAGCTAAAAAGCAGTATGGGTGACAGGCTTATCCGCGTCACAGGCAATGAAAAGCAGCTTGAGGTCAGCAAGTTCTGTGCAAATTATCTGCCGGAGACCGCAAAGCAGCAGGAATTAGAGCGTGTGTTAGAGCCAGGTTATACGGTCATACACCGGGGAGGAGATTTTATGGAAATTGTGCCCAAGGGCTTTAACAAGGCAACCGGGATTAAGGAAATCTGCCGGCTGCTGGATATCGCGCATGAAGATACATATTCGTTTGGGGACAGTACGAATGACCTTGATATGTTGCAATATACAGCGCATTCGGTTTGTATGGGCGATGGGATGCAGCAGGCCAAAGATGTGGCGGATTATGTAACGGCTCCGCTTTGGGAGGATGGGATATATAAAGCGTGTGAACACTATGGTCTTTTATGATGGTCGGATTGATAACATGGCAGTCATTGCTGAAATGTTTATAAAAATTTTATAATGTTTAATATTTGCAATATTGACAAATACTGGGAAAAAGAATAGCATGAACGGAAAACGGTAAAAAGGGAGGAAGACATGGGAAAGATAATGAAATATTTAGGCGAACACAAAGCAGCAGTCATGGCCATCTTTTTACTGCTGATTGTGCAGGCGTACTGTGATTTGTCACTTCCCCAATATATGTCCGATATTGTGGATATTGGAATTCAGCAGAGCGGTATTGAATATGCTGTGCCGGAAGAGATGCGCGCGCAGACCATGGACGGGCTCTGCCTGTTTTTGTCAGAGGAGGATGCTGCCAGATTGCAGGACTCTTACGAGATGACGGAGGATGGGAATTATCGCCTGAAAGGTTTGCACAAGGAGGAACTGCAGGACTTAGAAGCAATGCTTGGTCTGCCAATGGTGGCAATGTCCTCTATTACGCAGGAGACAGGCATAGAAGTCAGCGACCTGCAGGCAATGCTCGAAAGCGGTCAGATGACAAAGGAACAGGTTCTGCAGGCTGAGGAGGCAGCAAAGGCCAACATGGGGGACATGAGTGAGTCTATCATCTCCCAGAAAGCACGGCTTATGGTGAAACAAGAATATAAATCGTTAGGTTATGATATGGGTGCTTATCAGAGCCGTTATATGCTGCGTACTGGCAGTAAAATGCTTGCGGTATCAGTTGTGATGATGCTCGCTGCCATCGTGGTAGGGCTGTTTGCGTCCAGGACTTCGGCGAAGATTGGCATGACGCTCAGAGGCAGGGTATTTCATAAAGTGGTGCGTTTTTCCGGCAGTGAAATGGAACAGTTTTCCACGGCATCTTTGATTACCAGAAGCACCAATGATATTCAGCAGGTGCAGATGGTGTCTGTGCTGCTGCTGCGTATGATTTTATATGCGCCGATTATTGGCATTGGCGGTGTATGGAAGGTATCCAGTACGAAGACGGGCATGGGGTGGATTATCGGCATTGCTGTGGGAACCATTATTCTGCTTGTGGGTGTACTGATGGCGATTACCATGCCCAAATTCAAGAAAATGCAGACTTTGGTAGACCGTTTGAATCTTGTATCCAGAGAGATTTTGACCGGAGTCCCGGTTATCCGTGCTTTCTCCCGAGAGAAATTTGAGGAAGAGCGGTTTGCGGGGGCCAATCAGGATTTAATGCGGACGCAGCTTTTTACCAGCAGGGTAATGTCCATGATGATGCCGGCCATGATGCTGATTATGAACTGTATCACGGTGATGATTGTCTGGTTTGGCGCGCAGGGTGTGGATATGGGAAACCTCCAGGTGGGGGACATGATGGCGTTTATTACCTATACAATGCAGATTGTTATGGCGTTTTTGATGATTACCATGGTATCCGTAATGCTGCCGCGTGCAGGTGTGGCAGCAGACCGTATTGAGGAGGTAATAAGGACAAAGGAGACAATTTTAGATCCCGAGAATCCGGCAGATGAAAGCAAGGCAAACTGGCATGGGGAGGTAGCGTTTGAAGATGTTTCCTTCCGTTACCCAGGAGCAGACGAAGATGCTATTAGCCATATTTCTTTTCGTGCAAAACCAGGTCAGACGACAGCCATTATCGGGAGTACCGGCTGCGGAAAGTCTACAGCGCTGAATCTGATTCCCAGGTTTTATGATGTGACAGCGGGAAGGATTACCATGGATGGTGTGGATATCCGGCAGATGAGCCAGAAGAAACTTCGAGACCTGATTGGTTATGTGCCCCAGAAAGGTGTGCTGTTTTCCGGGACGATTGCTTCTAATATTGGTTTTGCAGGTAATGTTTCGGAAACGCAGATTAGGGAGGCGGCAAGAATTGCCCAGGCACAGGAATTTATTCAGGAGAAAGAAGGACAGTTTGACAGCCCGATTGCCCAGGGAGGAACCAATGTCTCTGGAGGGCAGAAGCAGCGTCTTTCCATCGCCAGGGCGATAGCGAAAAATCCCCGGATATATCTATTTGACGACAGCTTTTCGGCGCTGGATTATAAGACGGATGTAACGCTCAGGAAAGCATTGGCGGAGAAGACGAAAGAGGCAGTGGTGATTATTGTCGCACAGCGGATTAGCACTATCCTCCATGCGGACCAGATTATTGTTCTTGAGGAGGGGGAAGTTGCGGGTATAGGGACCCATCAGGAATTGATGGAATGTTGTGAGACTTATCAGGAAATAGCCAGGTCTCAGCTCTCAGAACAGGAACTTGCGAATCAAGGAGGTGTCAGCTGATGAGTGAGCAGAGAAGACCGCAAAGAATGGGACATGGCCCCGGTCCGGGCGGCATGATGCCCGGTGAGAAAGCAAAGAATTTTAAAGGCACAGCAAAGAAATTGCTGCAATATATGGGAAGATACAAAATCGGTGTTTTCACAGTGTTGGTTTTTGCTGTGGCCTCCACCGTGTTTGGCATCACCGGTCCTAAGATATTGGGGAATGCCACAACGGAACTTTTTAACGGATTGGTGGCAAAAGTCACAGGGACTGGCGCGATAGATTTTGGCAAAATCGGAGAAATATTGTTGTTCCTGCTGGGAATCTATCTGTTCAGCGCGTTCTGTTCCTTTATTCAAAGTTATATCATGACTGGCATTACACAGAAGGTATGTTTTCGTTTCCGTGAAGACATTTCCAGGAAAATCAACCGTATGCCTATGAAATATTTTGAGTCACGGACTGTGGGAGAGGTGCTTTCCCGGATTACAAATGATGTGGATACGCTGGGACAGGGTCTGAACCAGAGCGTAACGCAGCTGATAACTTCGGTTACCATGCTGATTGGTATTTTGGTGATGATGCTTAGTATCAGTCCGCTTATGACTTTGATTGCTCTTGTTATCCTGCCGGTTTCCGGCATATTGATTGCTCTCGTGGTAAAGTTCTCGCAGAAATACTTTGTGTCACAGCAGGAATACCTGGGCAGGATTAATGGTCAGGTAGAGGAAGTCTACAGCGGGCACAATATTGTCAGGGCTTTTAACAAGGAAGAGGATATGCTGCATGAGTTTAACGAGACGAATGACGTTTTGTTCCAATCGGCATGGAAATCGCAGTTTTTGTCCGGTATGATGCAGCCGATTATGATTTTTGTGGGAAACCTTGGTTACGTGGCAGTGGCAGTAGTAGGTGGTATGCTTGCTGTTCAAGGCACGATTGAGGTGGGGGAAATCCAGTCCTTTATCCAGTATGTGCGCCAATTTACCCAGCCGATTTCCCAGGTGGCGCAGGTATCGAATATGCTGCAGGCAACGGCAGCGGCGGCAGAGCGTGTCTTTGAGTTCTTAGAAGAGGAAGAAGAGGAGCCTGTGTGGCAGCCGATTGAGAAAACTGGAATGGAAGGAAGGGTATCTTTTGAACATGTTCAGTTCGGTTATGACAAAGACAAGATAATCATCCATGATTTTAACTGTGAGGTAGAGCCTGGACAGATGGTAGCGATTGTCGGACCTACTGGGGCGGGAAAAACCACGATGGTGAAGCTTTTGATGCGTTTTTATGACGTCATGGGGGGCAGTATCCGTGTGGACGGCAGCGATTTGCGGAAGTTTGACCGCAGCAGCCTCAGGGAGAATTTCGGCATGGTGCTGCAGGATACCTGGCTGTTTAAAGGCACTATCATGGAAAATATACGTTACGGCAGACTGGAAGCGACAGATGAAGAGGTTATTGCAGCAGCTAAGGCAGCGCATGCCCATCGCTTTATCTCTACCTTGCCGGGCGGTTACCAGATGGAGTTGAACGAGGATGCCAGCAATGTCTCACAAGGTCAGAAGCAGCTTCTGACGATTGCCAGGGCTATTCTTGCTGACAATCCTATATTGATTTTAGATGAAGCAACTTCTTCCGTAGATACGAGAACAGAAGAACGGATTCAGAAAGCAATGAATAACTTGATGAAAGGCAGAACAAGTTTCGTCATTGCCCACCGTCTTTCCACAATCAAAGATGCAGATTTAATTCTGGTTATGAAAGACGGCGATATTATTGAGCAGGGCGACCATAAAACGCTGCTGGCGAAGGGCGGTTTTTATGCGGAACTGTATAATTCGCAGTTTGAGGTATCTGCATAGTTGTTACTGTTCATTCATACCTATACTTTGCCCAAAGCACCTGTCACAAAATGTGACAGGTGAAGATTAAATATGGAATGTACTCGGAAAACTCGTTTTCCAGATACATTCCATATTTAATTTGACTCTGCTGCTAACGCAGCAGGTCCTTTGGGTATATGAAACCAAACTTAAATGAACAATAACATATAGTCAAATTATTGCTGTCCATTGGTAAATCAGGCATTGAAATTTTAGCGGATTCATACTATCATATAGGGGAAGAGATAGGAGGAGCGAATTTATGAATGGATATGATGAACTCTGTTTGGAATACTTTCTGGACAATCAGTCACAGTTGTTTGATGAGAGAGTAGCTGAGAATCTGGATGATGCACAGGAATTCTTAGAAGACTGCATGGCAGTAGTATGCAAGAACATCAAAGAAGTGCGGGCGTACTTTGAAGAAGAAGGCGCCGATGTTTCCTATATGGACGATGATGAGCTGGAGGAAGCATCTGAGGTATTTTCCTTGCCTGATGGGAGATTTTTGGTGGTGGAAGCATAGAGGCTCTGCTGGAAAGAGAGAATGAGATGGCAAAGTATGATGTAATTATTGTGGGCGCCGGTCCTTCCGGGATATTCTGTGCCTATGAACTGATTCGGCAGAACCCGGAGCTTCATGTGCTGATGCTCGAGAAAGGGAGACGGATTGAGCAGAGAGAATGCCCGAAGCGCAAAACCAAGGAGTGCGTGGGCTGTCAGCCTTGCTCAATTACTACCGGATTTGCAGGGGCAGGCGCTTTTTCCGATGGGAAATTGTCGCTGTCTCCGGATGTGGGAGGAAATCTCCCGCAGATTTTAGGTTATGATGAAGCTGTGGCGCTGATTCAGGAATCGGATGAGATTTATCTGAAGTTCGGTGCGGATAAAGATGTTTACGGCGTAGGAAAAGAGAGGGAAATCCGGGAAATCAGAAGAAAGGCGATTAATGCTAATCTGAAGTTGGTGGAATGTCCAATCCGCCATCTGGGCACAGAAGAAGGCTACAAAATTTACAGCCGGCTGCAGGAACACCTTTTGCAGCAAGGAATTGAGATGAGATTTAAGACCATGGTAGACAATGTGCTGATAAAAGATGGCAGGGCAGTGGGCGTTGTGACGAAAGAAGGGGAGTCTTTTTTTGCACAGGAGATTGTCTGTGCCATTGGTAGAGAAGGAGCAGACTGGTTCAGCCATATATGTAAGGAACATGGGATTGAGACGAAAGTAGGAACGGTGGACATTGGCGTGCGGGTGGAAGTCCGGGATGAGGTGATGGAATTTTTGAACCAAAACCTTTATGAGGCGAAACTTGTCTACCATACGCCGACGTTTGATGATAAGGTGCGTACGTTCTGTACGAATCCATCCGGCGAGGTGGCAACTGAATATTACGAAAATGGTCTTGCGGTGGTCAATGGCCATGCCTATAAGTCGAATGAACTGAAGACAAATAACACGAATTTTGCTTTGCTGGTGTCAAAGAATTTCACAAAACCTTTTAAGACGCCAATCGCTTATGGCAAGCAGATTGCCCAGCTGTCCAATATGCTCTGTGACGGCAAGATTCTGGTGCAGACGTTTGGAGATTTCCGAAGAGGCAGAAGAACGACGGAAGAGCGGCTGTGCCGCAACAATCTTATTCCCACCTTAAAAGATGCTGTTCCGGGGGATTTGTCCCTTGTATTTCCGCATCGGATTATGGTGGACATAGAGGAGATGATTTTTGCTCTGGATAAGGTGACGCCTGGCATTGCCAGTGATGAGACGTTGCTTTATGGTGTGGAAGTGAAGTTCTATTCCAATAAAGTAGTAGTGGACCGTACATTTAAGACCAATTTACCGGGACTGCGCGCCATTGGTGATGGAGCCTCAGTTACCAGAGGGCTGCAGCAGGCATCTGCCAATGGGTTGAGCGTAGCGCGCAGTATCTTGGCAGAACAGTGATGTTCTGCAATTATAAATAATCATTTGTAATGAAACAGAATTGAGATAATTTGCAATCAGGATGAATGGATGGGATTACCAATGAGAACAGGAAGAAAAATAAAATTATTTGGGCTCAGTGCTATGATTTTGCTGACGTTGGGCGGCTGTAAAGTGACAGGTTCTGAGGTGGTAGTCAATGCAGACCATATAGATAATAAGGTGTTCAAGATTAAAGAAGAGGTCTGTACACTGCCGGAAGCACGCGTCGTATTGACGAATTACCAGAATATTTACGATACGATGTATGGCATTGATTTGTGGGACCACGGATTTAAAGATAATCAATTAGAGAAATATGTGAAGGACATGACAGTTTCCAGGCTGGCGCAGATTATGGCGATGGACTATCTGGCTCAGGAAAATCAAGTTACTCTAAATGAGGAAGAACAGGCAAAGGTCAAGGAAGCGGCTGAAGCGTATTTTACTTCATTAAATGATGCGGAGAAAGAGTATATGCAGGTGAAGCAGGGTGACATAGAGACTCTGTACACACGCTATGGGCTTGCCAATAAGCTTTATACATTTCTGACTCAGGGGGTCAATGATGAGGTCAGCGATGAGGAAGCCAGAGTCATGGAGGCTGAGCAGATTTTTGTATCAGATGATGAGAAGGCGAAAGAGGTTGAACAGCAGATAAAAGAGGGAAATGATTTTCTCACAGTTGCCAACCGATATAACGAAGCAGCAGAGATTGAGGTATTTTTCAGCAAAAATAATCTCGAGCAGAAAGTGGCGGATGCCGTATTTTCTTTAGAAAATGATGAGGTCAGCAAAAAGATTAAGACAGATGACGGTTATTATTTTGTCAAGTGTATCAACCATTATGACCAGGAGCGGACAGATGACAATAAGTCTGTGATTTTAGAAGAGCGCAGAAAGGAAGCGTTTGATGATGTTTACCAGGGATTTTTGACAGATTTGCCTTCAGAATTCAACGAAGAACTCTGGGATGAGGTGAAAGTTGAACTCAGTAAGGATGTGACGACAGACAGTTTCTTCCAGGTATATGAGAAATATTGTACGTGGTAAACTCGTTAGAGCGGCAAATTACATAAAGAAAGATAATATATATCAGGCAGCATCTCTATACCTTGGAAATGCTGCCTGATATATTATCTTTTAACTGTAATTGTTTTCTTTAAAGTTTTTCCGCCCTTTATTTTGGCAGTGATGGTAGCTTTGCCAGGTTTTTTGGCAGTAATCTTCCCGCTGCTTTTGACCGATATGACGGACGGCTTCGATGATTTCCAGGTAACGTTTTTAGTGATTTTTCCCTGTGTGGAATTTTGCCCGCCCATAATTCCCGGAAATGTGACATTGCAGGTAATAGTTAGTTGTTTGGACTTTTTTAACTTGATGGAGGAAGGGGCGTTTAACTTTATCTGCCTGGCGTTATTTTTGGCAACCTCAATTGTCTGGACAGTTTTGCCCTTTATGTTGGACTGTGACTGGGAACCGGCAGTGGAATAGCCAAATTCAGCAGAGATGCCATACCAGCCGCCGCTGCCGCGGACAAATGAAGCAAGCCCGATAAACTTATATTCAGGATTTATGAGATTTGTATAATGTCCGGTTACGGCATTGGCGTTTTGATTCACCCAATCATTCTTTTCGCCGTACCACTGTTCAATTCCGCGCATCAGGCCAGAATAGTTCCAGGCAAGGTTCTCGCCCCAGCTTTGCTCATTTTTATAATTGATACTGAAACAGCTTTTGCCATTTGGGCGGGTATGCCCTTCGTTCACGGTACATTCCGCTGCCCGCAGCTGCGCAATCCATTCTAAGTTTGAGGACCATTTCAGCGGAACATAGTCTGAGGGTTTCAATTTCCTGCCGGTGTTAGGGTTTTTATAACCTTTTGTGCAGGCCTCCTTACGGATATCGTTGACTCTTTTTAAAATGTCTGATTTATCCGCTTTCTCAAAAGAGCCAGATACACCGATAAGGATATTGCCGCTGCCTGCTTTTTTTACATCTGCCGGGCGCACAGCAGCAGCCTGAACAGTCACAGGTATCTGGGTAACTGACATTATAAAAATAAGCAGAAGCGCTGTTATTTTTGTTTTCTGAAATCTTTTTGCCATAGAGGCTCCTTTCTATAAGACATACAATAAAATATGGGAAATAGGGCGTTTCCTATTTCCCATTATAGCAATTTCTCATAAAAAATCAAAGGAAAGTTATACTAATTCTTATGGAATCAGCGTTTTCCTTATTTTGCCAATAACAGCATAATCTTGTTGCTTCTTGCGACAAATTTGCTCATGGCATCCGGCGTAAGCGGGTGGTTGCTAAGGAGCGCAAGGTCATAGAGCTGTTCGCAGAAGACAGGCACATGTTCGGTATCTTTGTGCTCTAAAATGTATTTCACCAGTTCATTGTTGGCGTTCAGTACTAATGTCTGGTCGCCGCCGAACATGGAGGGATCCATGCCGGCCATGCCGTACATCTTCATCATATCCTGCATTCTTCTTCCTTCCTCGGAGAGGGTGATGACGGAAGAGATGTCTGCATTTTTCAGCTTTTCAACAGTTACGTTTAATTTCTCATTGTTCAATGCTTTGCGGAATGTCTCTGTCAGCGTGTCCTTTGCTTCCTTCAAATCTTCTGCGGAAACGTCTTCTTTCATGGAATCCGTGAGGTCGGCATCGATGCGCACAAATTTAATCTTTTCATTTCTGCGTTCCAACTGTGTGATGAAAGAAGTATCAATATTGTGATCTAAAATGACAGCGTCCATGTTTTGTTCCTGGAACATCTTGATATACTGTCCCTGCTGCTGTCTGTCAGTTACGTAGTAGACAGGTTTACGCGTATCTTTTTCCGCTTCGGTTTCATCTGCAGAATCTTCAGTGTCCATATCTGCAGATGAAGATTCTGTATTGTCGGAATCTGTGCCGGCATTGTCCGCGGACTCAGCCTCGGCATTATCCGTATCGGTGGTTTCCTCCTCTGTCTTTAAGCACTCGGGCAGGGTGAGGTATTTATCATCCAGGTTCTTGAACAGGATATAATCGTTCATTTTATCGCAGAATTTCTCATCCTTCAGGCAGCCGAATTTGATGAAGGGGCTGATATCATCCCAGTATTTCTCATAAGATTCTTTGTCAGTCTTGCACATGCCGCTCAGCTTGTCGGCAACCTTCTTGGTGATGTAATCAGAAATTTTCTGCACAAAGCCGTCGTTCTGCAAAGCGCTTCTGGATACATTTAACGGCAGGTCCGGGCAGTCAATCACGCCCTTTAACAGCATCAGGAATTCTGGAATGACTTCCTTGATATTGTCGGCGATAAATACCTGGTTGTTGTAAAGTTTAATTGTGCCCTCAATGGAATCGTATTCCGTGTTGATTTTGGGGAAGTAAAGGATACCTTTGAGGTTAAAGGGGTAGTCCATGTTCAGATGAATCCAGAACAATGGCTCCTTGTAATCCTGGAAAACCTTACGGTAAAATGACTTGTACTCCTCGTCCGTGCAGTCGTTGGGATGTTTTGCCCACAAAGGCTGCGTGTCATTTAAGGCAACCGGGCGCTTGACAATTTTTGCCTTTTCCGTACGTGGGGATACTTCCACCTGTTCTTTGGTTCCGTCTTCGTTTTCTTTCTCCTCGAACTTCGCTTCTTCCACGATTGTCTCGATAACTTTGTCCTTGTCGGTTACTTCATCGGCGGGGATAGTTTCGTATTCTTCGGGGGCATTTTCTTTTGCCAGGTAGATGGCAGTCGGCATGAAAGAGCAATATTTCTGGATGACTTCTTTGGCACGGTATTCGTTGGCAAATTCCAGACAGTCTTCATTTAAGAATAACGTAATCTCAGTGCCGACAGTTGTTTTGGAACCATCAGACATATCAAATTCCGTACCGCCGTCACAGGTCCAGTGGACAGGCGCTGCGTCTTTCCGGTAGGAGAGGGAGTCGATATGCACTTCGTCTGCAACCATGAAAGCAGAGTAGAAGCCCAGTCCGAAATGACCAATAATCTGCTCTTCACTGGCCTTGTCCTTATATTTCTCTAAGAAGTCGGAAGCACCGGAAAATGCAATCTGATTGATATATTCTTCCACTTCATCGGCGGTCATGCCCAGTCCGTTGTCAATGAATTTGAGGGTCTTTTCTTCTGGATTAACAAGAATCTGAATCTTTGGTTCATAATCTTCGGGAAGCTCATATTCTCCCATCAAATCCAGTTTCTTTAACTTAGTGATGGCATCGCAGCCGTTGGAGATTAACTCCCGGTAAAAAATATCGTGGTCTGAATACAGCCACTTCTTGATAATAGGAAAAATATTGTCGCTGTTGATGGAAAGATTTCCGTGTTTGTTGCCCATAAAATTACACTCCTTTGTTTGCTGATTATTATTCTGTTCATTTTTATCTAAAAAAGATTGTAATACCCCTATCTGTAAAAGTCAATAGAAAGTTAGCACTCTTTGAGAATGAGTGCTAACAAAAGCTTGGGAAGCAAGTAAAATCAAGGGTTGCGAGAATTCTTAAAAGTTTATAAACAGGAATTGTCAGTTGACAGTCTACAGCTTTTATCATAAAATTAAACGGCAGGATATTATTTATGAGACAGAGGTGAACAATGAAAGATCAGTTGATGAAAAAGTATGAAGCTATGGGTTTTGATAAGGGCCAGCTTGAGGAAATTCGTCAGGGCATAGAGAAGGGATTGGACGTGTCCTGGTATACTTCTGTAAAGTATGACTGGTTTCAGATGGAGGAAATTAAGAAGGGGCTGGAGCGTGGACTGGATGTATCCGTCTATGGCAGGCCAGATATTTCTTATGACAGAATGCGCCAAATTCGTAAGGGCCTGCAGGAAGGGATAAAGCTGACAGAATATCAGGAGATGTCGGCTGGTTTTTTGCGGCAGATTCGCAAAGCCAAGCAGGGAAATGTGAATATTTTTCCCTATATTAAGGAGGGGTATGAGCCCGACCAGTTGGAAGAGATTCGCCTGGCATTGGAACATAAGGCGGATGTGGACCCATATCTGATTAAAGAATTTTTAGGGGAGTCCATAAGGGAAATCCGTCTTGGTGTGGAAGAAGGGCTGGATGTATCTGTCTATGCCAAAATTAATTATGGCTGGCAGCAGATGCGTGAGATTAGAAAGGGTCTGGAGCGGCGTGTAGATGTATCTGTCTATGCCAAGGAATTGTACCGCTGGCAGCAGATGCGTGAGATTAGAAAGGGTCTGGAGGAAGGGCTCAATGTGTCTGCATACCAGAGCCTGATGTATTCTGCCAAAGAGATGGAGCGTATTCGCATAAAGCTGCAACAGCAGCAGGCAGATGAAAAGCAGAAAGAAGAGGAAGGGAAAAGAGGGGACATCCAGTTTGAAGTACTGGAAGAACAGGCGAAGCTTGCCTCGGAGTGCATGGTTACGGTCAGTCAGGATAAGATGGAGGCGTATGTAACCATAGAAAAGGGAGCATGTAAGACCAAGAATGAAATTCTGCGTCTGCTGGCAAAAGAGAATGTTGTTTTTGGAATTAAACATGAGAATATTGATAAATATCTCAAAGAAGCGGATAAGTCTACGAACCGTTTTCTGGCAGCGGAAGGAATAAGACCGGAACGCGGCAGGGACGGGTATTATGAATACTTTTTCCGCATTGGAATTCCGCAGATTCCGGCAATTCGTGAGGATGGTTCCATTGACTATCAGAATACCGTATATTTTGAGCAGGTAAAAGCCGGTCAGGTCATTGCAGTCTACCATGAGGCGCAGCCCGGGATGGGCGGAAGGACTGTGGATGGCATGGAACTTCCGGCACAGGGAGGACAAGAGAAACCAATTCTCAGAGGAAGAGGATTTCTTCTGTCCCAGGATAAGAAGACATATATTGCCAGAGAGCCAGGCAAAATTGAACTGAAAGATAATAAGATTACTATCCAGCCGCTTCTGGTGGTAAATGAGGTGACAATTTCCACAGGTAACCTGAGGTTTAATGGGAGTATCTGGGTGCGGGGAAATGTCGGCAGCGGTGTGGTAATACAGGCAGCGGATGAGCTGGTTATCGAGGGAAACGTAGAGGCAGCGCATATACAGAGCGGTAAGAAGATTGTCATTAAAAAGGGCGTATCCGGCGGCGGTCTTGCCAAGATTGAATCTGCTGGAGATATCCATGGCAAATTTTTTGAGGGAGCTTCGCTGACCGCTAATGATGGTATTTATGCGAATTATGTGATGAACAGCAACTTGATTGCAGGGAAAGAGATTGTCATTTCCGGCGCCAGGGGAGCGATTATCGGCGGCTATGCAGCAGCCGTAAATAAGATTGAGGCGCATCATATCGGCAACCGGGCAGGTCTTCTCACTAATATTTCCCTGGGAATCAGCCAGGCAATGATACAAAAAGAAGAAGAAGCGGAAATAAAATTGATGAAGCTTCAATCTGAGCTGGCAATTTTCGAGGAAGCTTATAAAAAGCTGCAGAGGCAGTATCCGCCGGAAATCCGCAATGAGATGGAAATTTATCTCAAGGTGGAGCAGGCTACGTACATCAAGCGTAAACAGATGGAACAGCAGATGGAACGCACGAAAGAACTGGAAGAGAAACGCAAGAAAGCAGACGAGGCTAAGATGCTTGTGCGCGGAACACTCAACGCTGGTACTGTTGTACAGATGAACGGCATGACCTGGAATGCGGTAAATTCGGTGAAAAATGTCACTGTGCGCCGGTCATTTAAAGAAATAGGCGTATTTCGCAATTAAGGAGGACACAGATGGAGCGGCATAAAATTTTAATTGTAGATGATATGGAAAGCAACCGCATGATTCTGACGGAAATTTTTCAGAAGGATTATCAGATACTGCAGGCAGAAGGAACGGCGCAGACATTACAGCTTCTGCAAACATATCACGGTGAGACGGCAGCTGTGCTTCTGGACTGGCATCTGTCAGGGGAAGATGGGAGCCAAGTGTTGGAAAACATGAAGAAAAAAGGCTGGTTGGGCCATATTCCGGTATTGATAGTTACAGCGGAACATTCCATGGAGGTGGAGAAGAGGTGCATTCAGATGGGGGCTTCTGATTTAATACGCAAGCCATTTGACCCTGATGTGGTTAAGAACCGTGTTTATAACAGTATTTCGCTGTACCAGCATAAGAACCAGATGGAGCAGAAAGTTCAGGAACAGAGCCAGATTCTGCAAAAGCAGTATTCTGTGATGAAGATTCAGGCGGAAAAACTGAAAAAAGCTAATGAGAAGATGATTGATATTGTCTGCAATATTTTAGAGCGGAATTATCCGGAATTTTTGGACAATGTGCAGATTATGAGGGAAATCAGCAGGATAATCGGCAAGAAAGTACAGCAGAATTATCCGGAATACAAACTGACGGATGAGAATGTGGAGATTATCGCTGAGTTGTCTTCCCTGCGTGATATTGGAAAACTTTTGATTTCCGACCATGTTTTATATAAGCCGGCCAAGCTTACCAAAGAAGAGGCTGAATATATGAAGTCCCACACGGCAAAGGGCTGCGAAATCCTGAAAATGATGAAGGATTTACAGACGCCTGAATATCACCGGATTAGTATGGAGATTTGTTTGTATCACCATGAACGTTATGACGGAAAAGGGTATCCTGAGGGGCTTAAGGGGGACGAGATACCGATTTCAGCTCAGATTGTGTCGGTGGTGGATGCATATCATGCCTTGATTAGTGAGCGTGTTTATAAGCGGGCATATTCCAGAGAAGAGGCATATTATATGATTTTGGGCGGGGAATGCGGTATATTTTCCCCAAAGATTATGGAGTGTTTCCGCATGTCCAGAAAAGAGATAGAGGAGATTAACACTGACATGGAGGAGGCGTGAATAATAAAGGGTGAGAGCCTGAATCTCAGGGGATAAGGGTAGTATCTGAGAGACGGAAGTAAGGAGAGAGATTATGGCAGAGCAGATAAAAGGGAGTATGGTAAATGGCAATCCCACAAAGGCGCTGATTGGTTTCACGTTGCCGATGGTGGCAGGAAATCTGTTCCAGCAGTTTTACAATATTATGGACTCCATCATTGTAGGAAATGTGGTAGGGGAAGAGGCGCTGGCAGCAGTGGGGGCATCTACCGCTATTACCATGCTGTTTGTGATGGTAGCGATGGGCACTGGCATTGGATGTTCTGTGGTAATCTCTCAGTTGTTCGGCGCAAGACAGATAGAAAAGATGAAGACGGCGATTTCCACAGCGCTTTTGTCAATTCTTGGTTTCAGCATTTTTCTAAGCTTTTTGGGGGTGTTGATTAACCGGGGACTTATGCGGCTGATGGGCACGCCGTCAAATATTTTTGAGGATGCGGCAGAGTATATGCAGATATACTTTTTTGGGTTTGCATTCCTCTTTTTATACAATGCATTTTCGGCAATTTTTAATGCGCTGGGGGATTCCAGGAAGCCCCTGATATTTTTGATGTTTTCTTCCCTGCTCAATATCGGACTGGATTTGTATTTTGTGGCCAAGCTCCATATGGGCGTACCGGGTGTGGCGTGGGCAACGCTGATTGCTCAGGCGTTGTCTGCTGTTTTGTCCTTTTTCTTCCTCATGCGTAAGCTGCGCAGAATGAAGAGCGGGGAATTTGTAAGATTTGACATGGAGATTCTGATAACGATGATTAAGGTGGCAATTCCTACAATTGTGCAGCAGTCAATTGTCTCGGTGGGGATGTTATTGATTCAGTCCGCGGTCAATCGTTTTGGTTCCACGTTTCTGGCAGGATATACGGCAGCGACCAAAATTGACGGTATCGCAATTGTGCCAATGGTGGCAGTGGGTAATGCGGCGTCCACTTATGTGGCGCAGAATATGGGCGCCAAGAAACCGGAGCGTATCAAGTTGGGCTACCGAATCTGTCTGGTGATGGCAGCTGGTATCGGTTTGATGATTGCTGTCATTTTGCATTTTGCCGGGGAGAATTTTGTCGGTCTTTTTCTGGATTCTGGTTCCAGCGCAGAGGCAATATCCGTGGGGGCGAGTTATCTCAGTACAGTCTCCATGTTCTATTTTGTGATGGGCAGCATGAATGTCAGCAATGGGGTCCTGCGCGGAGCGGCAGATATGGGATGGTTCTTATCCAGCAGCATATGCAACCTTATTACCAGAGTGACGCTGACTTATGCTCTGGCAGATGTGACTCAGGGCATGATTATCATGTGGGCGAACCCGGCAGGCTGGACAGTCGGGCTTGTGATTGCCTTGACGCGGTATTTTCAGGGAGGCTGGAAGGAGAAGCAGATTGTATAGTATCATGGAAAACTTTCAATTGAGTTAAACAACAGTTGATGTTATACTGGAAAAGGAGCACAGAAGAAAATTTAAGGAGGAGAAGGTTTGGAAACAAAGGAACGGAAAGTGTTGGATGAGATTTTAAAGTCTCACGATTACAGCCAGACAGCAGTGATTGCAATCATGCAGGACATCCAGAAGGTATACCGTTATCTGCCGGAGGATGCGCTCTGCTATATTGCGAAGAAATTAGATTTGAGTGAAGCGAAAGTTTATGGAGTGGCAACTTTTTATGAGAATTTTTCTTTGGAGCCTAAGGGGAAATATGTTATCAAAATCTGCGATGGGACAGCCTGCCATGTGCGTAAGTCTACCGCAATTTTAGATGAAATCCGCAGCCTTTTGGGGGTGACGGAAGCAAAGCCGACTACGGATGACATGATGTTTACCGTGGAGACAGTGTCTTGTCTGGGAGCTTGTGGATTGGCGCCGGTCTGTACCGTTAATGATGAGGTGTATCCGGCAATGACGCCGGAGAAAGCAAGGGAACTGATTCAGGAATTGAGGGAAGGCCAGAATGCCGGAGAGGAGGCTGCAGATGAGAATTAATACGAGAAAAGAACTGGAAGAAAAAAGGAAAGAGTATGCAGCATCCTTAAAGACGCAGAAGAAACAGATTTTAATCTGTGCCGGGACAGGCTGTGTGGCCGGCGGTTCTTTAAATATATATGCAAAAATGCAGGAGATCCTTATAGCGCGTGGAATCAAATGTTCGCTGGTGCTGGAAAAAGAGCCGCATGACGACAGTATTGGATTGAAAAAATCCGGCTGTCATGGGTTCTGTGAGATGGGTCCGCTGCTCCGTATAGAGCCCAAGGGAATCCTCTATGTTAAGGTAAAGGTGGAGGATTGTGAGGAAATTATTGAAAAGAGTATTGTAAAGGATGAGGTGATTGAGCGTCTGGTTTACCATGGACAGGATGGCAAAGCTTATGAGAAGCAGGATGACATTCCATTCTATAAGCAGCAGACGCGTGTGGCATTGGAGGACTGCGGAAGGATTAATGCAGAATCCATCAAAGAATACATAGCAGTGGGCGGCTACAGTGCCGTGGCGAAAGCATTGTTTGACATGACGCCGCAGCAGATTGTGGATGAGGTTAACGAGGCATGTCTGCGCGGAAGAGGAGGCGGTGGCTTCCCTACCGGGCGCAAATGGGCGCAGGTGCTGGCTCAGGATGAAGAAGTGAAATATGTGGTCTGTAACGGAGATGAGGGTGACCCCGGCGCATTTATGGACCGCAGTATGATGGAAGGCGATCCCCACCGTGTGATAGAGGGTATGTTGATTGCCGGAATTGCCACAGGGGCTCATTACGGCTATATCTACGTACGTGCGGAATATCCTCTGGCAGTTGAGCGTCTGCAGACGGCAATCAATAAGGCGGAAGAAAAAGGTCTGTTAGGCAAGAACATTCTGGATTCCGGTTTTGACTTTGATTTAAAAATCAGCCAGGGAGCAGGTGCGTTTGTCTGCGGAGAGGGTTCTGCACTGACTGCTTCCATCGAGGGTAACCGTGGTATGCCCAGGGTAAAACCACCGCGTACAGTAGAAAAAGGTCTGTTCGAGAAGCCTACTGTGCTAAATAATGTGGAGACTTACTGTAACGTTCCTCCTATTATTACCAAGGGAGCCGAGTGGTACAAGACAATCGGGCCGGATAATAATCATGGAACGAAAGCGTTTGCCCTCACTGGAAATGTTATGAATACAGGATTGATTGAAGTGCCCATGGGGACGACGCTTAAGGAAGTTATCTTCGATATTGGCGGCGGCGTCAAAGGCGGCGATTTTAAGGCGGTGCAGATTGGCGGTCCGTCTGGCGGATGTCTCTGTATCAGCGCTACGGAAGATCATTTAAACCTGCATCTGGATTTCGATTCCCTCAAGAAAGTAGGGGCCATGATTGGCAGCGGCGGTCTTGTTGTCATGAATGATAAGAGTTGTATGGTGGAAGTGGCAAGATTTTTCATGAACTTTACCCAGAATGAATCCTGTGGAAAGTGTATCCCTTGTCGTGAAGGCACCAAGCGGATGCTGGAACTTTTGAATGACATCTGCGAGGGGCGCGGAACGATGGGGCATATTACGCTACTGGAAGAGCTGGCGTCAACTATCTCAGCTACAGCGCTTTGCGGGCTGGGTAAGACGGCTGCGTCGCCGGTGGTCAGTACGATGAAGTATTTCCGTGAGGAGTATCTCGCCCATGTCGTGGATAAGAAATGCCCGGCGGGGCAGTGCAAAGCGCTGGTAACCCTCCAGATTGACCCGGAATTGTGCAAGGGCTGCAGCAAATGTGCAAGAGTCTGTCCGGTAGGTGCGATTTCTGGTGAGGTGAAGAAACCATTTACCATTGACACGAACAAATGTATTAAGTGTGGAGCCTGCAAAGAGGGCTGTAATTTCCACGCGGTGATAGAAGTGTAGGAGGGAACGGACATGGAAAAATATATGATTATTGACGGAGAGCGTGTACCGTTCACCGATGAGAAGAATATCCTTGCGGTTATCCGCAAAGCAGGAATTATCTTACCAACTTTTTGTTATTATTCGGATTTGTCCATCTATGGAGCCTGCCGTATGTGTGTGGTTGAGGATAACCGGGGCGGCATTGTGGCATCCTGTTCCGCGCCGCCGAAGAACGGCATGGAAATCCGCACGAATACACCGCAGCTTTACTACCATAGAAAGCGCATTCTGGAACTTCTTCTGGCTGCACACTGCAGGGATTGTACGACATGTGAGAAGAACGGCAAATGTAAGCTGCAGGAACTGGCAAATAGGTTTTCCATTCCCAGTGTGCGTTTTGAGAATACCAATCCTGTCCGCCCCATTGACACTTCGTCCAAGGCGATTGTGCGTAATCCCAATAAATGTATTCTCTGTGGGGATTGTGTGAGGGTCTGCAGTGAAATTCAGCATGTGGGAGCGATTGATTTTGCACATCGCGGCGCAGATATGGAGATTTCCACGGCTTTTGGCAGGGATATTGCAGACACGAACTGTGTCAACTGCGGACAGTGTGCAGCAGTATGTCCGACGGGCGCAATCACAATTAAGAACGATACCCATGACGTTTGGCAGGCAATCCACAGTTCCGATAAGCGGGTAGTTGTGCAGATTGCTCCGGCAGTGCGCGTGGCAATCGGTGAGGCGTACGGATATGAGCCCGGGGAAAATACAATCGGCAAGTTGATTGCTTCCCTGCGTATGTTGGGCGTGGATGCTATCTTCGATACTTCGGTGGGCGCTGACCTGACAATTATGGAAGAATCTCAGGAATTGGTGGAGAGTTTGGAGGAAGAGGACCGCAAATATCCGTTGTTTACTTCCTGCTGTCCTGGCTGGATTCGTTTTGTGGAGACGAAGTATCCTCATCTGATGCCTTATATTTCCACTTCTAAATCCCCGATGCAGATGTTTGGCGCGGTCATTAAGGAATATTACAGGAAGCTTGATAAGAAGGAGCGCAAAGAGACTGTTTCCGTGGCAATTATGCCCTGTACGGCTAAGAAATTTGAGGCTTCCAGGGAAGAGTTTAAGAAAGACGGCATCCCTTATGTGGATTACGTGCTGACCTCCGAGGAAGTGATTGGCATGTTAAAAGAAATCGGTATCCGTTTTGACCGTCTTGAGCCGGAGGCATACGATATGCCGTTCTCTATTTATTCAGGAGCCGGGGTTATTTTTGGAGCCACCGGCGGCGTGACTGAGGCTGCAGTCCGCAGAGTGGTGGCAGATAAGAGCCATAAGGCGCTGAAAGAGATTGAATTTAGCGGTGTCCGCGGCATGGAGGGCGTTAAGGAATTTTCAGTTGACTTAGATGGACGCACAGTAAGAATCGGTGTGGTCAGCGGTCTTGGCAATGCAGACCAGCTCATCCAAAAGATTGAGAGCGGGGAAGAGCATTTTGATTTTGTGGAAGTTATGGCATGTGCAGGCGGCTGCGTTGCTGGAGCCGGACAACCATTTGCGCGTTCTACGGAGAAACGAATGCGTGCCGAAGGGCTTTACAAAAATGATAAGGCGCTGCAGATTAAGCGCAGTGAAGATAATCCATTGGTAGATACCCTGTATAAAGATTTGCTGAAAAATCGTGAGCATGACCTTCTGCATGTACATTATATATCAAAATAGTCTCAATAGAACCAGGAATGCCCGGGAAAGGAACTAAGAGGTTCGCTTCTGTGGCGTATTCTGCGGTATAAGTGTCTGGAAGGTGGTAAAGATTTCCGGGATTCATGCCGAAACATATACAAGAAATGTAGTGTTTAACAGAGTATAGCAAAGGAGTACGGTATGAATATTTCGTTGTCGAATATAGGGACAGACACTTATCAGAAAGGCGGTTCTGTTTTTGCCGGAAACCTGCCTGTGCTGCAGAATAATCTTACAAAGAGCGCACAGGACAAGACAGAGCGGCAGCAGAAGGCTCAGAGTGAGGTTTCATTTTGGGAGAAGCAGAAAGAGAATCTCAAGAATCAGGAATGCGATACAATAGAAGAGATTGCTGACAAGCTGAAAGCGCTGCACAGTTATGAAGAAGAAATTGCTGCGGCGAAGAAAGCGTTTAACAATGAGCAGATGTGGCACGTGCTGGACGAGGCAGAGGAACTTGGCGAGAAGATTGCAGAGGCTGCTGAGGACATGGAGCCGAAGACTGCAGAAGAGAGACGCGAGGATATGGCCGAGGAGGCTCTGGGCACAGAAGAAGACAAGGGTATGATGGAAGAGATGATGGAGGATGTCTCAGACCTTGCCGAGGAAGTCGAAGCTGTGGAAGAGAATTCCGAGGAACTCGAGGAGCTTGCCGAAGAGACACAGGAGATGCAGGAAACTCAAAAGGCGCAGGAAGAATTAGCAGAAGCCCAGCGTATGGAGGAGCAGAAGCAGCAGAGTGAAGAACAGAAACTTGCTGCCAAGCAGGAGGCGCGCAATCTGGAGGCCTATCAGGGGATAGAGAAGAGATATCTCTATCAGAGAGTAGATTTAAAAGTATAAGTTGATTTTGAGGGAAATCACTGTAAAAAGGGGAGAGAATGGCGATTTTCGTATGGTTTTGATAAAGAACATGCCATAATCAAAGAACCGTTGCATGAAACAGGAGTTACTTACTTATTGCAACGGTTCTTTCCTTGTGTCTAAAATACTTTACGAAATAAAATCCATTCATTTAAATAAATTAGGATAGTCTGGATTTTTATTTCCAGATGGTTAGAATGGTTATTTTCATATTTCTATCACAATCAGTTTATATCATAGATAAAGATTTTGAATTATCTGCTGAAAAATAATATTTCATGAAAGAAAAAAGAGGTTTTTAGCATAATCTCATTATAAAATAAGAAAATATATTAAAACTGTAAGCGAGGAAAAGAAAATGAATTTTTGTACCATGGATTTTATTCTATTTGCAATTGTTTTGGCAGTTCTATACTATATTGTCAGACCCTCTGGAAGATGGATGGTTCTTTTAGCCGGAAGTTTGGTGTTTTTTGCATTTGGCGGCTGGAAGTATCTGCTGTATGCTGTTGTCATGAGCGTAGTATTCTTCTTGGCAGCCAATATGATAGATAAAATTAATGACAGGCAGTCGCAGCTGGACCGCAAACAGGATAAGGATGTATGGGCGCAGCTGGCAGGGAAGAGCAAGCGAATTTTGGTCATAACGATTGTTCTTGTCGTAGGCAATCTGGTTCTGAACAAATATTTTAACCTGCTTGGGGAACTCATCAGCAATATTTCTGCATACCTGGGCGGAAGCGGAGAAATTGCATTGTGGGAAATTGCATTGCCGCTGGGATTATCATATTATACGTTTTCTGGTCTGGGCTACATATTGGATGTGTACTGGAAGCGATACCGCAGCCAAAAGAATTATGCTAAGTTCTTGCTGTATATTGTATATTTTCCCCATATCATTCAGGGACCGATTGAACGGTATGGTCTGTTGGGGAACCAGTTTTTTGATGAGACAAAAATTCGCTTTGATGGAGAACGCATAAGGAATGCGCTTGTGTGGATGGGCTATGGCTATTTTAAGAAACTGTTTGTCGCGGACAGGATATCCATATTTGTCAATGGCGTTATGGCGGAGCCCAAAGGCACAGCGGGAAGCATACAGCTTTTTGCTATTTTGTTAAGCGCTGCCTGGATTTACGCTGATTTCTCTGGGTATATGGACATTGCCAAGGGTGTTTCCATGATTTTTGGCATTGAGATTAACCAGAACTTTAACCATCCATTCCTTTCTAAGAGCGTACCGGAGTGGTGGAGAAGATGGCATATGTCTTTGAGCAGCTGGTGGAAGGATTATATTTATATGCCGATGGCAACATCCTTGCGGTTTATCTCAACATGTGCTAAGGTTAAAAAGAAGTTCGGCAAGAATGTAGGCAAATTTTTTAAAGATGCAGTGCCGTTGCTGTTGATTTGGACAACTACCGGGTTGTGGCATGGGACTGGGGCGACGTATCTGGCATGGGGGTTATATTTTTCCCTCATATTTATCTGTTCCGTTACATTTGCCCCGGCGATGACAAAACTTTTGCAGAAGCTGCATATCAATGCGGAAAGTAAATGTTTCCATCTGTTCCAAATAATCAGGACGTATCTGCTGTTTTGTGTGGGAAGGTTGTTGACAGTACCGGGCAGCTTAGGATATACTGGCAGTATTGTAAAAAATATGTTTACAAACTTTAATGGGAACGCTGTCTTGAGTAGAAGCGTGTATGAGAAGTACGGTACATGTATGCAGGAAGTAATATTTATGTTTGTGGGCATTGCGGCTATTATTATTGTAGACTGCATAGAGGAGTATAGGGGAAAGAGTATTAGCGAGTGGGTTTTTGACAGGAACTGGTTTGTCAGGAGTTTAATCTATGCAGCAGTTATAGTGGCGATACTTGTTTTCGGCATCTATGGCGTGGACTTTTCTATGGAAGGATTTGCATATCAAGATTTCTAAAAAATCATAATATAAAAGGAGAAAAAACATGAAAGAAGAATTATTAAAATTATTAGAAGAGGAATATCCCGAGGTGGATTTCCATGCAGAAAACCTGGTAGATGACGGAATTTTAGATTCCCTCACCTTGGTAGGGATGATAGGCACTATCTCTATAGAATATGGGATACAGATTCCCTATGAGGAAATTATCTCAGAGAACTTTAATTCATTGGATGCGATTGCCGCATTGGTGGAAAGGCTGCGTTAAGAGAATGAAGGTTTTAAAAATATTAGGCGTTGGCGTATTCACTCTGATGCTTGTTTCACTCTGTTTATTTGGGTTGGATTATGTGTTAAGTGATGATTCAAAATCCTATGCGAGAATTCAAATGCATGAACTATATGAGCAGGAGGACATAGACAGTCTGTTTTTGGGGGCCTCCCATGTTTACAGTGGTCTTAATCCTGCGGTTACAGACGAGGTATGGAACCAAAATACTTTTAGCTGCAGTACTTCTTCGCAGAGAATCAATACCTCTTATGCATTGCTGAAAGAAGCCGATAAAGTAGCAGATATAGATACCTGTTATTTGGAAATGTCTGCTAAAGGGGTAACAAAAGAGGTAGGCGAAGGATTGCTTGATGAAGTTTACAGGGTAGCAGATTATCTCAAACCATCGTGGAATAGGGTTTCGTATCTTTTGAATGCCGTTCCGTCTGAGCAATATGTCAATGCATTTTGGCGGACACGCCGTAACTGGAAATCTATTTATTCCCTCAGTAAGATGAAAAGGACGATTTCCAATAAAAGGACGGAAGCCTACAAGAATTATGAATATGCCACTGATACAGAACATTATGTTGGGAAAGGATTTATCCATTTCACAGCGGAGTTCAATAATGTGGCGATAGGGATAAGAGAGCCAATTAAAAATCCCGTTAGCGAGGACTATCGGCATTACTTCCAAAAAACTGTGGAGTATTGCCGGGAAAATGATATCAAATTGATATGTTTTGGTATTCCCCTGTGTGAATTTACCATGGAGACTATTGGGAATTACGATGTGTATTACAAAGAGGCAAAAGAGTTATGTGAGCAATATGGTGTTCCCTATTATGATTTTAATTTGGCAAATCCAGCTATTTTAGATTTACAGGATAATGATTTTAGAGATGTAAATCATTTGAATGCAGCAGGCGCTGAGAAGTTTAGCAGGGTGTTTGCAGAATTTTTTGCAGGGAAGATAGACGAAGAAAAATTATTCTATGATTCTTATGAGCAAAAGAGAAATCATTTAACCAAGAGATTTATCGGTTTGGCGTTAAAGCGCGATAAGAGCAGTAAGTTCTGTGAGATCCGCCCGATTACTACCAAAGAAGATGATTATGAGTATGAAGTGTATTATGAAGACGAAAATAAAGACTATATCTTATTACAGGAAAAATCCCCCAATTTGAAAATTGCCATGCCTAAGAAAGAAAAAACAAGATTAAAGATACGGATATTTGATTCAAAAGGCAATAAAGTTGCCGGTTTTGTCAAGAGTGTTTAAAGGAGGAAGAATATGGCTGAGTCAATAGTAGAGATAGTGGCTGAGCACGCCGAGCATATGCCGGAAAAGCTCTGTATAGCAGACCTTGCCGGAGCGTATACTTATGCGGATGTTTGGCGGCAGGTGAGACAGGTATCACAGGAGCTGGCAGCAAAGGAAATTTGCAAGGGAGACTGCGTGATGGTTGAGTGTACGCAGAATGCTGCGTTTCTGATATGCGGTCTGGCGTGTGAGTTGGCAGGGGCAATTTTTGTGCCGGTAGAACATAGGGCTTCTGAGGAAAGAGTACGTAATATCTTCCAGGACACGGAAGCGAAATTGTTTGTTTACAGTACAGAATATGATATGCCGGTAAGCAGCGTGACTGCGGAAAAATTGTTGGCAGAAAGTGCAGAAAATTTTGCAGATTCATTGCCGGCAGCGTTTGATTTTCCCAAGGCAGAAGATACGGCTGAATTATTGTATACAACAGGTACAACCGGAGCTTCTAAGGGAATTGAATTGACAAACCGCAATAATATAGCGCTGGCAGAAAATGTCAGCTATGGCACGGAAATGAAAAAGGATAATGTGGAACTGATTCCTTTACCGTTGAGTCATTCCCATGGGCTGCGCTGCTGTTATGCGAATATGCTCAATGGCAGCGCCGTAGTGCTGATAGAAGGGGTGATGTGGGTCAATCAGGTGTTTGATTTGATTCATAAATACCATGTCACTGCTTTGGATGTGTCGCCGAGCGCCATTTTATTTTTGGAGCAGCTGGCGAAGGGGAAATTATCAGAAATCAGTCCGCAGATTGATTATATCCAGGTGGGGACGGAGGCTTTGCAGGAACATGTGAAGGAGATGCTGATATCATATTTTCCGTCTGCAAGGCTCTATAATTTTTATGGTTCCACGGAGTCGGGCAGGACCTGTGCGTTGGATTTTAACAGGGACAGGAAGAAGCCGGGCTGTATCGGCAGACCGACCAGGAATGCCATTTTTATGGTGACAGATGAAAACAGGAAGCCCATAGAATCATCGGAGGACAATATGGGACTGCTGGCAACGGCGGGCGCTATGAATATGAAAGGTTACTGGCATCAGCCTGAATTGACGGAACAGATTATGCAGGGCGGCTATGTGTTCACCAACGATTTAGGATATATAGATGAAGAGGGGTTTGTGTATACCCTGGGAAGAAAAGATGATGTCATCAACTACAAGGGTATCAAGATATCTCCCAGTGAGATTGAGGACAGCGCCAGAAAATATGATAAAATTGTCGACTGCGCTTGCGTCCCCAAAGAGGACAGGCTGTCGGGACAGGTTCCTAAGCTGTTTGTCGTTGTGCAGGATAAAGAAGATTTCAGGCAGAAAGAAATGTTTGAATTTCTGAAGAAGTATATTGATGGAAATAAGATGCCCAAGGAAATCGAAGTGATTGATGAAATCCCACGAACCTATAATGGCAAAATTCATAGGGTAAAACTGTTAGACAGGAAGTAAGCAGCGGTAACAATAATTCTATATCATAAAGGAGTAAAATAATGAAAAAGAAAAGTATTATCAAGCTGGCGGCATTGTGTATGAGTTCTGTGCTTTTGTTTGCAGGCTGCGGTAAGAGCGGACAGGGAACTGAAGAAACTGGAGGTGAAGGGAAAGAGGCAGCAGGACAGGAAGTCACGTTGAATCTTGCCTATCAGTATGGTATTGCGTATGCACCATTGGGAATTATAAAGGAACAGAAGCTGATAGAAAAAGCATATGAGGAGGCAACTGGAGGCAAGGTTACCGTCAACTGGAATCAGATGAGTTCCGGGGCTGATATCAATACCGGAATATCAGGCGGAAGCCTTGACGGCGGATTTATGGGAGTTGGACCGGCAGTTACCGGCGTTACCAAGGGGGTAGGCTATAAGATATTTACCAACCTTTCGGGACAGGAGCATGGTTTGATGACGAACGATGAGAATATTAAGTCCTTTGATGACCTGATTGGCAGCAGCAACCAGATTGCCCTTGTCAATATCGGCTCTATCCAGCATATTATTCTGGGACTGGCTTTGGAGAAAGCTGGGAAGGACCCTCATTCATTGGATTCCAATCTTGTTGCCATGGCTCATCCCGATGGAATGACAGCGTTAGAGAGCGGGAATGTATCCTGCCACCTGACCTCAAGCCCATATATTTTCCAGGAGAGGGAAGAGTCAAACCTGCATGAAATCAGCGATGTTACGGAAGTATGGGGTAAGGATGATTCCTTTATTGTGGGTGTGGCGTCTGTTAAGCTGCATGACGAGAATCCCAAGCTGTATCAGGCATTGTGTGATGCGGTGAAGCAGGCAGTAGACTTTATCAATGACAGTCCCGAGGAGGCTGCAGAAATTACATGTGAATTTGATGGAAACAGTGCGGAAGATGAGCTTGCTTACATCAAGAAAAGTAAATATTCCGTAGAGACAAGCCGCATATTTGAATTGGCATCTTTTATGGGACGGACAGAATTTATTGATACAACGCCGGAATCTTATGAGGATTTGGTTTTTGACAATGTTACTGGCGACTGAGAACTGGGGAAATCCTGATTTATTCAGTATTTCCCTAGAATTGTTGTTTGGCTTGATGATAGGAGAATATCACTATGGATGAAAAGAAAAGGAAAATACAGGCTATTGTGGCAAGAACCCTTTTCATAATTGCTATTCTGTGTATCTGGGAGATAGTTGCAAAGTCAGGAATCATGGGCAGCAATTCTGAATTAATATTTCCGCCGCTGGAGGCGATTGGGGCGGCTTTTATCCGGAATTTCCAGACTGGAATGGCAGGCGTTTCTCTCTGGGTGTACATAGGAAATTCCATGGCGTTGCTTTTGGAGGGTTTGTTAATCGGTATTGTTCTGGCATTTGTGCTGTCCGGGTTATCGATGCTGAGCAGAGTGTTTTATGATATTTTCAATCTGGTCATTTCCATTTGCGATTTGCTGCCCGGCGTTGCCCTGCTGCCGGTTGTAATTATTATATTCGGCGTAAAGCCGGGAGTAATTGTGTTTTTGGTCATACATGCTGTACTGTGGCCAATGGCGAGAAATGTGTTAGATGGATTTTTAGCGGTTCCCAGAATTTATGTTGAGGCGGGGATGAACATAGGGCTCAAAAAATCTTCGCTGCTGCTGGGTGTTTACCTTCCCGCCGCGACTTCTTATATCGTGTCGGGCTTAAAGGTTGGCTGGGCAAGGGCATGGAGAGGGCTGATTAGCGCCGAGATGATTTTTGGTGTGGCGTCCTGCCCTGGAATAGGGCTCTTTATCAACCAAATGCGCACGAATATGAATAACGCAGAAATGTATGCAACCTTGATTGTTATCATTATAATAGGCCTTGTCGTACAGTATGGAGTGCTTTCACCCATTGAAAAATGTACGGTGAAGAAGTGGGGAATGTCAAGATGACGGAAAAAGAAAATTGTATTTTAGAGGTACAGAATTTATCTAAAGTATTTGACGCAGATACAGAGAGAGAAAAAGAAGTTTTGAAAAATGTGAATCTAAATGTTGACCGTAACGAATTTCTATGTATGCTGGGCCCTTCTGGCTGCGGGAAGACAACGTTGCTGCGCTGTATAGCCGGATTTGAGAGTTATGAGGGCAAGGTACTGGTCAATGGGATGGAACGCAAACAGCCTGGGATAGACCGGGTGATGGTTTTTCAGGACTTCAATCAGTTGTTTCCCTGGAAGACTGTGGAAAAGAACATACAGTATCCCCTGAAAATCAATGGAATCCGCGATAAGGCGGAATTGAAGCAGAGGACGCAGGAAGTGCTTGACAAAGTAAGATTGTCGGGGCATGAGAAGTATTATCCATATCAATTGTCCGGGGGTATGAAACAAAGAGTGGCAATCGCCAAGGCGTTAGCGCTGAAACCGGAAATTATATTGATGGATGAGCCGTTTGCAGCGTTGGATGCGATGACGCGAAGAGAATTGCAGGAGGAGCTGCTGCGCATTTCCATGGAAGAGAAATGTACGTTTATCTTTATCACGCATAATATCCAGGAGGCCATTGTGCTGGGGACAAGGATTATGGTTCTGGCAGAGGGAGGCAGGATTGTTGAGGATGAAAAGAATGTAATTGCAAGGCCTGTAACACCAGCTTCCCAAGGCTATGGAGAGATATGGGAGCGGATGCACAATGCATTGTATCAATAAAAGAAAGCCCGTTGAATCAGTCGTTTTGATGATTCGGCGGGCTTGTTTTGAGGGTAATTCATTTCTTATCTGATATCAATATTTCCGCTTTCACAGAATATGCGGATATCATTTTTCTTGCCATTGTCTTTCTGATAATGTACTTCTCCATCGTCATTTGAATTCAACGTTGTACCATCCAGCTTGATTGTGCCATATTCTGCGTGCAGGTTATAATTGTAATCGGCAACATTATCGGTGAGGGAAATATCTGTGTCTCCGTACTCGTTATTGATTTCTGTGTTTCCAAGAGCAGCATGCCGCAATATAAGCCTTCCAGAATCCAGGGAAATGCTGCTGGCTGCCACAGTGATTTCATCTATGGTACAATTGCCATAGTCGTTGGACAGTGTGAGGTTGCCAGAGGTTAAACTGGACAGTTCGAGACTGCCGCTGTCTAAGGTAATGGACGCACTTTTGGCAATCTGAAAGCTGTCAGCTTCTATATTTCCGTACTCATTGGAGAGCTCTAAGTTATCACAGGTAATTGTTCCAAGTTCGATATTACCAGAGTTTGTGCTGATGGTAAGTTCTTCCCCTGAGAAGCTGTCTAAGTTTAAATTGCCGTAGTCGGCTTTAATTTCAGCATTTTTTGCCTGGAGGCTGTCGATTTCTATGTCCCCGCTGTCATCGGAGATGGACAGTAAGTTAAAATACTGTGTTTGCGGCACATAGAGCTTTACATAATATGGTCCCTGGTTGTAGGGAGAAAAGCTGCCTGAATTAAAGAACAGATGGAAACCCGAGCGGTATTTCGTCTGCGTATGACCTTCCTGAAAGCAGAAGCTGCCATCGGAGACATTGTACTGCGGCTCTTCACAGGTTCCGTCCATGCGGTATTCCAAATAATAGCCGTCCGCGGGAAGTACAGACAGATTGCAGTAGCTCAGTGAAATAGAGATATCAGAAAATTCCTCCAGCTTTGTTTTTTCCAGTTCCCATGCATTGGGGTAGCGTTCCTCTCTGGCAGCAGATGGAACTTTAAATGTCCCCATCCTTATGCCCTGGATGAGAATGATGGCAGAGCAGATAATGCCGAAAATGGCAGCCGCACCAACGATAAGTGATAAAAGTATATTCCGTTTCATATGTAATGTCCTCCTTTTTCGTATGAAATGTTCATCTAATTATCAAAACGAAACAGGAGGACTTTATACTTCAAAAATATAAATTAAATTTTATCTCGTGAGCTGTTCCTGAGATTTTTCTGCGCGGTGGACAGCATCAGCTTGATGCGGTTCAATTGGTTTACCTCGGAAGCCCCCGGGTCATAGTCGATGGCAACAATGTTGGCGAGAGGATAGCGGTGGCGGATTTCCTTTATCACGCCTTTGCCTACAACATGGTTGGGCAGACAGCCAAAGGGCTGTGCGCATACGATGTTGTCTGTACCGGAATGGATGAGTTCTAGCATCTCTCCGGTGAGGAACCACCCTTCTCCGGTCTGGTTGCCCTGGGAAACAATGGGTTTGGCATATTTGGCCAATGTCTCGATGTGTGCCGGCGGCTCGAAATGGCGGCTTTTTGTGAATTCTTTGCGCGCCGCGCTGCGCAGCCATTCCAGCGCTTTGATACCAAGGTTTGCGCGCCGTGCGCTTGATTTTTTGGAGCCCAGGTATTCTGCCTTAAAATTCATATTGTAGAAGCAATAGAGCAGAAAATCTGTCAGGTCAGGCATCACGGCTTCTGCTCCCTCCGCTTCTAAAAGCTCTACCAGGTAATTGTTGGCAGCGGGCAGGAATTTGACGAGGATTTCCCCCACTACCCCCACCTTGGGTTTGCGCTCATCTGTCATGGGAAGTTTATCAAAATCGCGGATTATCTCGCGGCAGTACTGTTTATATTTGCGATGAGAGGGCGCCCTCTTCGCAGAGAGAAATTGGATACATCTCTCTTTCCATTTCTCATGGAGCGCATTGGCACTTCCTGGTATGGTCTCGTAAGGTCTGGTGCGGTAGAGGCAGCGCATGAAGATGTCGCCAAAGATTAAGCCGTACAGCGCCCGCTGCAGCAGAGGCAGGGAAAGTTTAAAGCCAGGGTTGCCTTCCAGACCGCTCAAGTTGATGGAAATAACCGGGATGTCCGGGTATCCTGCCTTTTCCAATGCGCGGCGGATAAAGCCAATATAGTTGGAAGCACGGCAGCCGCCTCCGGTCTGACTGATAATAACGGCAGTCTTTGTCAAATCGTATTTGCCGGAGAGAATGGCGTCCATAATCTGTCCGACTACCATCATAGATGGATAGCAGGCATCGTTGTTGACATAGCGCAGCCCCATGTCGACCGCAGCCTTGCCGTCGTTGTCCAGAACTACCAGGTTGTACCCGGAGACAGCAAAAGCGGGTTGTATCATCTCAAAATGGATAGGTGACATCTGGGGGCAGAGGATGGTATAATTCTCGCGCATTTCCTCTGTAAATACGATGCGCTCATAGTGCGAGGAGGAAATCTTGCGCTTCTTGTGCTGTTTTTCCTTGACTCTGAGTGCGGACAGTAAAGAACGGATACGGATGCGGGCAGCGCCCAGGTTATTGACCTCGTCAATTTTCAGGCAGGTGTATATTTTACCCGATTTTGACAAGATATCGTTAACCTGGTCGGTGGTCACGGCATCCAGGCCACAGCCAAAGGAGTTAAGCTGAATTAAATCTAAATCATCCCGGGTCTTTACGAAGTTAGCGGCAGCATACAGCCTGGAGTGGTACATCCATTGGTCCATAACCATCAGAGGGCGTTCTATGTTCTGCAGGTGTGAGACGGAATCTTCTGTCAGCACTGCGATGCCGTAGGAATTAATCAGTTCCGGGATACCATGGTTGATTTCCGGGTCAATATGGTAAGGACGGCCAGCAAGGACAATTCCCCGAAGCCCATGTTCTTCCATATAACTGAGGGTTTCCTCCCCTTTGCGCTGCAGAGCTTTTCTGGTTTTGGCGAGTTCCGCCCATCCCAACTCTGCAGCAGACTGAATTTCTTTTGCGGAAATGCCAAATTCTGCGGCAAATACCTGTTTTAGCTGTCCGGCAAGCACTTCCAGAGAGGCAAAAGACATAAAAGGATTAAGGAAACGTACTTTGCCGGAGGTAATCTCATCCACATTGTTCTTGATATTTTCCGCATAGGATGTGACAATCGGGCAGTTGTAATGGTTGACAGCCTCTGGAAATTCATTTCTCTCGTAAGGGATACAGGGATAAAAAATGAAGTCTGCCTGCTTTTTTATCAGCCAGGAAATATGTCCATGAGCCAGCTTTGCCGGATAACATTCCGATTCGCTGGGGATGGATTCGATGCCGAGTTCGTATATTTTGCGCGTAGACTGCGGGGAGAGCAGCACACGGAATTTAAGCGCACGGAAAAATATTGCCCAGAATGGATAGTCTTCGTACATGTTAAGCACTCTGGGAATACCTACCGTACCGCGGGCAGCTTCCTTCTCGGACAATGGTTCATAGCTGAAAATGCGTTGATTCTTGTATGCAAACAGGTTGGGAATCTGCTGCTTGTTCTGTTCTTCGCCTAATCCTTTCTCACAGCGGTTGCCGGTGATGAAACTGCGGTTTTCCGAAAAGCGGTTGATAGTCAGCAGACAGTGGTTGGTACATCCCTGGCAGCGGGAGAGTTTCGTCTCCACTTTGAGGTTTTCGATTTCTTCCATAGAAAGCATGGTGGTGCCCGGGTTATCCCCATACCGTTCCCTGGCGATAAGGGCAGCGCCGAATGCTCCCATGATACCTGCAATATCAGGTCTTATAGCTTCACAGCCGGATATTTTCTCAAAACTGCGCAGTACGGCATCGTTATAGAATGTACCGCCTTGTACGACAATATGTTTGCCTAAATCCCCGGCATCGCTGACCTTAATGACTTTAAACAGCGCATTCTTGATAACAGAATAGGCAAGCCCGGCGGAGATATCCGAGACATCGGCGCCTTCTTTCTGTGCCTGTTTTACCTTGGAATTCATAAATACCGTACATCGTGTGCCCAAGTCAATCGGATGCTCGGCAAACAGTGCAGCCTGTGCAAAATCTTCCACGGAATAATTGAGGGAATTGGCAAAGGTCTCTATAAAAGAGCCGCAGCCGGAGGAACATGCCTCATTGAGCTGGACGCTGTCAACCGTCTGATTCTTGATTTTAATGCACTTCATATCCTGACCGCCGATGTCTAAGATACAGTCTACTTGCGGGTTGAAGAAAGCGGCGGCATAGTAGTGCGCCACAGTCTCCACTTCTCCCACATCCAGCAGGAAAGCGGCTTTCAATAATGCTTCTCCATATCCGGTGGAACAGGAGTGCACAATCTTAGCTCCCATGGGAAGCAGCTGATGGATTTCTTTCAGCGCCAACGTCGCTGTGGCAAGGGGATTGCCGTTGTTGCTGCTGTAAAAGGAGTACAGCAAAGCGCCGTCATCGCTGACAAGCGCAACCTTCGTGGTGGTGGAACCTGCGTCAATGCCCAGATAGCAATTGCCCTGGTAAGTGGACAGATCCTCAGTCAATACATGGTGTTTTCCATGGCGTTTGTGAAATTTCTCGTATTCTGCCTGGTCCTTAAACAGCGGTTCCATCCGCTCCACTTCAAATTCCATGTGGATATCGGAGGACAGCCTGACCAGGATATCCTTAAGTTCCATGGCAACGTCTGCTTTATGGTTGAGCGCTGAACCAATTGCTGCAAACAGATGAGAATAATTGGGCGCGATAATATGTTCATCATCCAGCTTGAGAGTGCGGATAAAGGCTTTTTTCAATTCAGGCAGGAAATGCAGGGGCCCGCCCAGAAAAGCCACGTGTCCGCGAATCGGCTTTCCACAGGCAAGGCCAGAAATCGTCTGGTTGACGACTGCCTGGAAAATGGAAGCAGACAGGTCTTCCTTGGACGCGCCTTCATTGATGAGCGGCTGGATGTCGGTCTTGGCAAATACGCCGCAGCGGGCAGCAATGGGATAAAGAGCCTTGTAATTCTCGGCGTAAGCATTGAGCCCGGTGGCATCGGTCTGCAGGAGCGCAGCCATCTGGTCGATAAAAGAGCCTGTGCCGCCTGCGCAGATGCCATTCATACGCTGCTCTACGTTACCACCCTCAAAATAAATAATTTTGGCATCTTCGCCGCCCAGCTCAATGGCAACGTCCGTCTGGGGAGCATAGTCCTGCAGCGCAGAGGACACTGCGATGACTTCCTGCACAAATGGGATTTCCAAATGCTTTGCCAAAGTAAGCCCGCCGGAGCCTGTTATCATCGGTGATAAGTATATATTACCCAGAACATCCTGGGCTTCTGCCAGCAGGTGGGAGAGGGTTTCACGGATATTTGCAAAATGCCTCTCGTAGTCAGCAAAGACCATTTCGTTCTGTTCATTTAATATGGCAATTTTTACAGTAGTTGAGCCAATATCTATGCCCAGCCTATGTAAATCCTTCTCTTTCATATAGTATTACCTCCAAAATTTCTTTGGCAATTTCTTCCTATTTATTATGTCATAACTGTTCGGAAATCGAACACCGTATATTATACGACAGGAAATTACAAAAAACAATTCATTTTTCAGATTTTATGGAATGTTAACATTTAGCTGTGACAGTTCATTCGTCAGCCAACAGTGAAACTTTGCCATAATATATGCAGAATATGGAAAGGTAGAACCGTTTTGGGAGCCACGAATATAATAGTTAGAAAGAAACTGTGATTGAACACGGAGGAAAGAAGATTATGGCAAGAATCATACCTATCCCAATCGGTCCCATCTATCCGGGCGGACCATGCAGGGG
Source organism: uncultured Lachnospiraceae bacterium (assembly GCA_910585895.1). GTDB lineage: Bacteria > Bacillota > Clostridia > Lachnospirales > Lachnospiraceae > Petralouisia. Next base: position 16,700 of record CAJUHY010000012.1, on the reverse strand, counting down.
GATAATACATGTGGTGCAGCAGGGAGATACGCTGTATCAGCTGGGCAAATTTTACAACGTAAGCGTAGGGCAGATAATTTTTGCCAATCCATTTGTAGATATCTATAATCTGCAGATAGGAGATGAACTGTGCATCCCGGCCTCCATAAACCCCATGCCAATTGGGGCTGGAGAGAGGAATACGTATCGGGAATACCAGGATTGGAACGACATGGAAGATTCCGATGACTGGGCAGATGATATGGATGATTGACAGCTGCCCACCCTGCCGGCAGTCTGGATTGTGCCGTTCGCAAATATAAAGTTTTTATGAAAATTACGCCATTCGTTGACAAACCTTTCCAGAAAATTTATAATAAAATCTAACTACATTTTGTGAGGTGCATTATGAATTTCTTGAATAAAATGGAACGGAAGTTTGGCAAATTTGCGATTCCCAACCTGACATTCTGGCTGATAGGAGCCTGGGTTCTGGGATTTATTATCAGATATACAATGCCTGAGGTGCAGACGCTTCTGACTTTGGAACCGCGGCTAATCCTGCAGGGGCAGGTGTGGAGGATTGTCTCATGGCTTTTGATTCCTCCGTCTGTCAATATCCTGTTTTTGATTTTTTTCCTGTCCTGTTACTATTTTATCGGGACATCCATAGAACAGGCAATCGGTACGTTCCGTTACAATGTTTATCTGATTGGCGGGTTGCTGTGTACGCTTGCGGGCGCTTTCATTCTCTATCTTGTCTATCTGATTATTGCCGGGATACCAGTGACAGGGATTGGATTTTATTTCGGCACGGAGTATGTGACGATGTCGCTGTTTATGGCATTTGCCGTTATTTATCCGGAAGTGCAGTTCCGGCTGTATTTTATTATTCCCTTTAAGGCCAAATGGATGGGAATTGTCGATGCAGTCTGGATGACTTTTATGTTTATTGTCAGCAACTGGGCGGGAAGGGTGGCAATTATTGCCTCGGTAATGAATTTCCTGATTTTCTTTTTCAGTACCAGGAATTACCGGAGGATTTCGCCCCATGAGATACGCAGGAAGCAGGTTTACCGGCAGCAGATGCGTCAGGCGCAGGGTGTCACCAAGCATAAATGTGCAATTTGCGGCAGGACAGAGAAGGATGGGGATAATCTGCAGTTTCGTTTTTGTTCCAAATGCGAGGGCAATTATGAGTATTGTCAGGACCATCTCTTCACCCACCAGCATATCAAACGGAGTTGAGGTTATTTCCTTGGAATTTCCCCATTTTCTATAATAACTGATATTTAGTACCAAAAGGTCTTGCTGCCTGTGGCAGCGTAGACATCTTGCACAAAAAGCGTCTGGAAAGCTAGCTTTCCATAGCGCTTTTATGTGCAAAGTGTTTCCCTCACGTTGTGATGGAAACCTTTTGGTGCTATGAATTACAAAATGGGGAAAATCACTCTGCAATTGACAAATAATGTTTTAGAAATTATAATTGGAAAATAAAACATACGATACCAGGAGGTCTACAGATGGAAAACGAAGTGGTTTCCAAGAATTTTATTGAGCAGATTATTGAAGAAGATATTAAGGAAGGACATTGTGAGACGGTAAGAACGCGCTTTCCACCGGAACCGAATGGTTATCTCCATATTGGACATGCCAAATCTATTTTGCTGAATTATGGGCTTGCCAAAGAGTATGGCGGTAAGTTTCATATGCGTTTTGACGACACGAATCCTACGAAGGAGAAAGTGGAGTTTGTGGAATCAATCAAAGAAGATATCAAATGGCTGGGGGCAGACTGGGAAGACAGGCTTTTCTTTGCCTCCGATTATTTTGAGCAGATGTATGAGGCGGCAGTGAAGTTGATAAAAAAGGGGAAGGCATACGTGTCTGACCTCAATGCAGAGCAAATTCGTGAATACCGCGGTACGTTGACGGAACCTGGGCGCGAAGATCCGGGAACTTCAAGAAGCATAGAGGAAAATCTTACGTTATTTAACAATATGAAGGAAGGGAAATATGAAGACGGCGCAATGGTGCTGCGGGCCAGGATTGATATGGCATCCCCTAATATTAATATGAGGGATCCTATTCTCTACCGTGTGGCGCATATGACCCATCATAACACAGGAGATAAATGGTGTATCTATCCGATGTATGATTTTGCGCATCCCATAGAGGATGCGATTGAAGGAATTACCCACTCTGTCTGTACATTGGAATTTGAGGACCATAGGCCATTGTACGACTGGGTGGTGCGGGAACTTGAATATGAGAATCCGCCTAAGCAGATTGAGTTTGCTAAGCTCTATCTCACCAATGTAGTGACGGGTAAGCGTTATATTAAGAAACTGGTGGAAGAGAATATCGTGGACGGCTGGGATGACCCGAGGCTGGTTTCCATTGCAGCGCTGCGCAGACGCGGTTTTACACCGGAGTCCATTCAGAGATTTGTGGAACTTTGCGGCGTATCGAAAGCGAACAGTTCCGTAGATTACGCCATGTTAGAATACTGTATCAGAGAAGATTTGAAATTAAAACGCCCCAGGATGATGGCAGTCTTAAATCCTATCAAGCTGATTATTGACAATTATCCAGAGGGGGAAGTGGAATATCTTGATGCGGCGAACAATCTGGAAAATGAAGAATTGGGAAGCCGTAAGATACCGTTTTGCCGGGAATTGTATATTGAGCGGGAAGACTTTATGGAGGAGCCGCCCAGGAAATATTTCCGTCTGTTCCCAGGGAATGAGGTGCGCCTTATGCACGCCTATTTTGTTAAATGCGAAAGCTTTGTCAAGGATGAGGAAGGTAATGTGACGGAAGTGCATTGTACCTATGACCCGGAGACGAAGGCTGGAAGCGGGTTTACAGGGCGCAAAGTAAAGGGGACTATCCACTGGGCGCCGGCGCCTTATGCGAAGAAATGTGAAGTTCGTTTATATGAGAACCTGGTAGATGAGGAGAAGGGCGTATACAACAAGGAAGATGGGAGTTTGAATCTGAATCCAGATTCGCTTAGTATATTAAAAGACTGCTATATAGAGCCTGCATTAGCGGAGGCTGAACCTTATGACAGTTTTCAGTTTGTAAGACAGGGATTTTTCTGTGTTGACTCTAAGGATTCCAGTTCGGATGCATTGGTGTTTAACAGAATTGTATCTTTGAAGAGTTCTTATAAGCTGCCGACACAGAATCAGTAGCGCAAAGAGGAGGAAAAGTGCAATGAATTTATTTTCAGGATTGGAGAAGTTTGGTCTGAAATCTACAGAGTCCATGCAGTTATTTGAGGAAGAGCAGAAGGAAGATAAGAAAGGAAATGAGAAGCGAGCAGAGGAGAAAATTCCTGCAGAGGCAGATTTCCTGCTGGAGAAGACTGTACACTGTAAGGTATGCGAAAATGTGTTTAAAACCAAGGTGATAAAGAGCGGAAGGGTGAAAAGATTGGAGCCAGACCGTGATTTACGTCCGAGATTCCAGTACATTGATACTTTGAAATATGATATCACGTCCTGTCCGGCATGTGGGTATACAGCGATGAACCGTTTCTATGAGCATCTTACGCCCACACAGGTAAAATTGATAAAGGAACAGATTTCCAATAATTTTCAGCCGGATAATAAGGCAGAGAATGCGGTATATGATTATGATGAGGTAATTGACCGTTACAAATTGTCTCTTGTCAACACTGTGGTGAAGAAAGGCAAAGACAGTGAGAAAGCATATACCTGCCTGAAGATTGCATGGCTTTTGCGCGGTAAGGCGGAGACAATGGCTAATGATACGCCGGATCAAAAAGCAGCAAAAGCGGAAGTTCAGAAAGAGGAGGAGGAGTTCTACCAGCAGGCGTTTGAGGGCTTTATGAAAGCTATCTCCGAGGAAATGTTTCCCATGTGCGGCATGGAGCAGAGTACCGTTGATTACATTCTGGCGTACATGGCATATCACTTTAAGAAATATGAGATTGCTTCTAAGTTCTTGGCAAGCGTATTGACAGCGCCTTCCGCAAGCCGGCGCATGAAGGATATGGCATTGGAGCTGAAAGAGGATATTATCGCAGAATTGAGAAAATAAATAATTGGAGTAATGAATGGAGGCATCCTTATGGAACGACAGGGCAGGATTGCTGCAGTTAGTGTCATTGTGGCATTTGCAGTGATTATTCTTACCGGTTGTACCACAGAGAAGCAGACAGAAGCTGCAAAGGGAGCACAGCAGCGGACAGAGCACGATGCAGAGAAAATTGTTTCAGATGATACGGCAGAAGCCATCAATCAGGAACAGGAACAAACTCCAAAGGATAAAGAATCACAGGAAACAGCAGGAAAGGCAGTCCGGGAAGATGGGAAGGGGAATCTTTACCGTCCCCTTATGGAGGCTGTCATAGAAGCCATTGAGGCAGATGATGAGCAGGCATTGTATAACCTCCAGAATGGTGAAGAAGCAAAAGCGCTGGCAGCAGCAGTCAGAAACGGCGAACACTATATTTATTTTCCCAATGGGGAAGAAAGCGGCAAGGGCGTTGGTTTCTATACATTTGAAGAATGCAGCTGTAAGCAATGGTACTACGGCGATTATAGAGATGGAAAGCGAGAAGGCAAAGGAATCTGGTATTATGTCAGCAGCAGTACGGAAGATGGCAGCCTTTATAAAGAAGTGTACAACGGAGACTGGAAAGAAGATGCGCCTGATGGAAAGGGGCGTCAGATTACTGTTTTGGGCGGCAATGTTCAAACAAATAAGAAATATAAAGTCAAAAATGGGCTGTTCTATGGAACGTATCACATAAAAGATAAGCTGGAAGACGGTACTGTTGTGCGTGGCGAATATAAGCTTAAAAAGGGTAAATACGTAACGATTTCAGATGAGGAACTCGAAGCCAATAATTTTGCCGTGCCGGAGGAACCACATTTGGCCATTGCCTTTCTGTATAATAAAGCTGGTGAACTGAAAAGCTGCAGTATGGTGTATGCCAATGATATTACCAAAGGCGTAAAGCATTTTTACAAATAGTTTGTCTGAGGAATGTTTAGAAATTCTTCGTATTGACGCTTTAATCCTATAAGACGAAAAATACCAGATATGGATAAGAAATTATCCGTATCTGGTATTTTATGTGCTGTCATAGTGATTTTACTGATTCTTTCTACAGAAAATTATTTTTCTAATTCAGCCATCTTCATTGCGCGGACTTTTAAGGGCAGTCCGAATAAGGTGATAAATCCTTCCGCATCATGGTGGTCATATAAATCGCCGGTAGTAAAGCTTGCCAAAGACTCACTGTAGAGAGAGTAAGGCGAGGTGGTTCCAGCCTTGATGATATTTCCTTTATAGAGCTTAAATTTGACTTCTCCGGTCACGTATTTCTGGGTAGAGGTTACAAATGCCTGCACAGCCTCACGCAGAGGTGTGAACCATTTTCCTTCGTATACAATCTGTGCCATCTTATTTGCCATGTCTTTTTTGACGTCCATGGTAGCGCGGTCAAGCACCAGCTCTTCTAACTGCTGCTGTGCTTCCATGAGAATAGTACCGCCAGGAGTCTCATAAACGCCGCGGGATTTCATGCCTACGACACGGTTTTCCACGATATCGACAATGCCGATTCCGTGTTTGCCGCCCAGACGATTCAGTTCGCGGATAATGTCAGCCACTTTCATTTCTTTTCCGTTTATGGTCTTCGGTACACCGGCCTCGAAAGTCATAGTTACATATTCGCCTTCCTCGGGAGCTTTCTCCGGGGAAACACCCAGTACCAGAAGATGGTCGTAATTGGGCTCGCAGGCGGGATCTTCCAGTTCCAGTCCTTCATGGCTGATATGCCACAGATTGCGGTCGCGGCTGTAGCTGCTGTCTGCAGAAAATGGAAGGTCTATGCCGTGTGCCTTGCAGTATGCAATCTCTTCCTCACGAGACTGCATATCCCATTTGTCGCTTCGCCATGCAGCGATAATTTTCAAGTCGGGAGCCAGCGCCTTGATACCTAATTCAAAACGAATCTGGTCATTTCCTTTGCCGGTAGCTCCATGACAGATAGCGGTCGCGCCTTCTTTGCGGGCAATTTCAACCAGACGTTTGGCGATGCCGGGGCGCGCCATGGAAGTTCCCAGAAGATATTTGTTCTCGTATACGGCGCCCGCCTGAACGCAGGGAAGGATATATTCTTCCGCAAATTCGTCTGTGATGTCCTCGATGTACAATTTAGAAGCGCCGGATAATTTTGCACGCTCTTCCAGACCATCGAGTTCTTCGTCCTGTCCACAGTCGATGCAGCAGCAAACTACGTCATAATCGTAATTCTCCTTTAACCAGGGGATGATGGCGGTGGTGTCCAGGCCGCCGGAATAAGCTAAAATTACTTTTTCTTTCATTACTTTTTCCTCCGTTTATTAATCTACTTGCAAAATGCCATGGGATTATGCATTAATAACTAATATACAACATTATTTGTGAAATAGCAAGTGTATAAAAATTAAAAAGAATGAATAAATATGCATAAAATTTCAAAAAAGGTCTTTACGGATGGAGGAAGATGTACTAATATTAAGAAAGTGCCAGTTGGCATTTGAAAAAGGAAAGCGAGGAAGTCAATATGATAAAAGCAGGAATTATTGGGGCAACCGGATATGCAGGGGCAGAATTAGTAAGGCTTTTGCTGGGACACAGGGAGACAGAAATCAAATGGTACGGTTCTAGAAGCTATATTGACGAAAAATACGCAAAAGTATATGGAAATATGTTTCAGCTGGTGGAGGACGCCTGTCTGGATGATAATATAGAAGCGTTAGCAAAACAGGTGGATGTAATTTTTACAGCAACGCCGCAGGGATTTCTGGCGGGTGTGCTGACAGAACAGATATTAGACAGCGTTAAGGTGATAGATTTAAGCGCTGATTATCGGATTAAGGATGTGAGGATTTACGAGAAATGGTATCAGATTGAACATAAAAGCCCGCAGTTTATCGAGGAAGCTGTGTATGGTTTGTGTGAGATAAACCGAGAGAAGGTGAAACAGGCGCGGCTGGTGGCAAACCCGGGCTGTTATACAACCTGTTCGATTCTCACGGCGTATCCATTGGTTAAAGAAGGACTGATAGAGCCCAGTACTCTAATTGTAGATGCCAAGTCAGGGACTTCTGGCGCAGGCAGGGGCGCCAAATTGCCGAATCTGTTCTGTGAGGTCAATGAGAACATGAAAGCATACGGCGTGACGACACACCGCCATACGCCGGAAATAGAGGAGCAGTTAAGTTATGCGGCAGGAGAAGCGATTACGATTAATTTTACGCCGCACTTAGTACCGATGAACCGCGGTATTCTGGCTACGGAGTATGCTTCCCTGAAGAAAATCAGACAGACGGACGGTTCTTATGCTTATCCCTCTTATGAGCAGGTGAAAGCAGCTTACGATAAGTACTATGAGAAGGAATATTTTGTGCGTGTCCTCGATAAAGGAATTTATCCAGAGACAAAATGGGTGGAAGGCAGCAATTTTGTGGACATTGGATTTCAGATTGATGAGCGTACCGGCAGGATAGTGATGATGGGAGCGATTGATAACCTTGTAAAAGGGGCAGCAGGACAGGCGGTACAGAATATGAATCTTCTGTTTGGACTTCCTGAGAATGAAGGTCTGCAGCTTGTGCCGATGTTTCCATAGATGTGAGAAAATGGCAGATGTTTTAGGCTTTAGATAGAGTCTGGCAGCTGCAGAGTTTAGGAAGAAAAGAGATGCAGATGGAAGATAAAACGATTACCTCGACAACTGTGCGGGCGATGAAAGAGGAAGATTACGATAAGGTATACCGCCTGTGGAAAACCATTAAGGGATTTGGCATCCGCAGTATGGACGATTCCCGGGAGGGCATAGAACGCTTTCTTAAGAGGAATCCGACTACCAGCATGGTGGCAGAAGCAGGGGGAGAACTTGTGGGTGCCATTCTCTGTGGACACGATGGACGGCGCGGCTGTTTTTACCATGTGTGTGTGCGTGAAGATTACAGGCAGCAAGGCATTGGCAAGGCGATGGCAGTATCCGCCATGCGTGCCCTGCAGGAGGAACATATCAATAAAGTATGTCTGATTGCCTTTAAGAAAAATGAAGTAGGAAATTCTTTCTGGAAGAGCGTGGGCTGGACGTTCCGGGAGGATTTAAATTATTACGATTTTGTACTAAACGACGCGAATATTACCACATTTCAATAAATGCTGCAGAGTGTATGACATTTCTGACGTATGTGTGTATCAGCATTTTCGTGAAAAACAGGGAGGAATGGCAAATGAGGATAGTAACAGGCGGAGTGACCGCAGCAAAGGGATTTACAGCAGCCAGTACGGCGGCAGGAATCAAATATGAGGGCAGGAAAGATATGGCGATGATTGTCAGTGAACGGGAGGCCGTTTCTGCAGGCACATTTACCAGCAATGTGGTGAAAGCAGCGCCAGTTAAATGGGATATGCGTCTGGTGACGGAGGAAATGTATGCCCGGGCAGTAGTGGTAAATGCAGGCATTGCCAATGCCTGTACTGGGGATGAGGGCATCAAATATTGCCGAAAGACGGCAGAGGCGGTGGAAAAAGCGCTGGACATTCCGGCGAACCAGGTGCTGGTGGCTTCTACCGGAGTTATCGGGATGCAGCTTCCGATGGAGAAGTTAGAGGCAGGAATTTCTATGATGGCGCCGGAACTTGAGGGTACAGCAGAGAGCGGATTGGAAGCGGCGCGCGCAATCATGACGACTGATACCAAGCCGAAGGAGGCAGCCGTAGCTTTTGAAGTGGGCGGAAAGACTGTTACCCTGGGCGGCATGTGCAAAGGTTCTGGCATGATTCACCCTAACATGTGCACGATGCTCAGTTTTGTTACCACAGACCTTGCTATCTCCAAGGAATTGCTGCAGGAGGCATTGCGCGAAAATGTGAAGGACACGTATAATATGATTTCCGTAGATGGCGATACCTCCACAAATGATACGGTACTGCTGCTTGCCAATGGCATGGCAGGCAATAAGGAAATCACTGAGAAGGGTGAAGATTACCAAAAGTTTGTAGAGGCATTAAACGCTGTGAATACTGCGTTGGCCAGGAAAATGGCAGGAGACGGAGAGGGAGCGACTGCGCTTTTTGAGACAAAGGTCATTCATGCGGATACAAAGGAACATGCCAAGACCCTTGCCAAATCAGTTATTTGTTCTTCGTTGACCAAGGCGGCAATCTATGGGCATGATGCCAACTGGGGCAGGATTTTATGCGCATTGGGGTATTCCGGCGTGGATTTTGACCCGGAGAGGATAGAGTTGTTTTTTGAGAGCAAATCGGGCAGGATTCTTATTTATAAAGATGGCGTCGCTGCAGATTATAGTGAGGAAGAGGCAACAAAGATTTTGTCTGATGAGGAAGTAACTGTACTCGTGGATATGAAGATGGGAGAGGCAGAGGCAGCGGCCTGGGGGTGTGATTTGACGCATGAATATGTGACAATCAATGCGGATTACCGTTCTTAGGGGCTGCGTGTAGACCATGAGGATAAGAGATAACAGGCTGTGAAGTGTTATGGCAGCCTGTGAAGAAGGGCGTTCAGACAGATTTCAACAGTTTAGGAAAAGAGGAACGAGAAAATGGCAGAAAAAAAAATGCAGGAAATATTACAGAAAGCAGAAGTGCTGATAGAAGCGCTTCCTTATATTCAGCGGTTTAACCGTAAGATAATTGTTGTAAAGTACGGCGGCAGCGCGATGGTAGATGATGAACTCAAACTGGATGTCATTAAGGACGTGACGCTCTTGAAGTTGGTCGGGTTTAAGCCGATTATCGTTCATGGGGGAGGCAAGGAAATCAGCAGGTGGGTCGGCAAAATCGGTATGGAGCCGGAATTTGTCAATGGACTGCGCAAGACGGATACAGCGACAATGGAGATTGCGGAGATGGTTTTGAGCAGGGTCAACAAATCCCTGGTACAGATGGTACAGGGATTAGGCGTTAACGCGATTGGAATCAGCGGCAAAGACGGCGGATTGCTGAAAGTAAATAAGAAATATTCACAGGGACAGGATATCGGCTATGTGGGGGATATCAAAGAAGTCAATGCTAAGGTGCTCTATGACTTATTGGAAAAAGATTTCCTGCCTATTGTCTGTCCCGTTGGTCTCGATGATGAGTTTGAGACTTATAACATCAATGCTGATGATGCAGCCTGTGCCATTGCCCGGGCAGTCAATGCAGAGAAACTGGCATTTCTCACAGATGTGGAAGGCGTATACAAAGACCCGCAAGATAAGTCTTCCCTGATTTCGGAGTTATCAGTGTCTGAGGCGCATGAACTGATTGGCAGCGGAACTATCGGCGGGGGGATGCTGCCGAAACTTAATAACTGTATTGAGGCCATTGAGGATGGCGTTTCCCGGGTGCATATTTTAGACGGGCGTATTCCGCATTGTCTTCTTTTGGAAATCTTTACCAACAAAGGTATCGGTACGGCAATCTTAGGAGACAGTGAAGAGCGTTTTTTCCAGGCGAAATAAGGGCAGCAACTTTGCATCATATAAAAGAACAGACGAGAACCAAGAAGCCGATACTTTAATCTGCAAGAGAAGGAGCAAAATGAGATGGAAGAAAATACAATAATTTCGCAGGCGGAAAGCCATATTTTACATACTTATAACCGTTATCCAGTGGCGCTTGACCACGGAGAGGGCGTATATCTCTATGATACGGAGGGCAGAAAATATCTTGATTTTGCGGCGGGAATTGCCGTGCAGGCGTTGGGGTATGGAAACCAGGAATACAATCAGGCGTTGAAAGAGCAGATTGACAAGCTGCTACATACTTCCAACCTGTTTTACAACCAGCCTACGATGGAAGCGGCAGCGAAACTCTGTGCAGCTTCCGGTTTGGACCGCGTCTTTTTTACCAACAGCGGAACAGAGGCGATAGAGGGGGCTTTAAAGGCAGCAAAGAAATATGCCTATGAGAAGGATAAATGTACGGACCATGAAATTATTGCTATGAACCGTTCGTTCCATGGCAGGAGTATGGGGGCCCTTGCGGTCACCGGCAATGCACATTACCGTGAGCCTTTTGAGCCGCTGCCGGGTATTGTCAGATTTGCGGATTACAATAATCTGCATAGCGTAAAAGCCCTGGTAAATGACAAGACCTGTGCGATTATTATGGAGACCATACAGGGCGAGGGTGGATTTTATCCGGCAACGGAAGAATTTTTGCATGGCGTCAAAGAGATTTGCGAGGAACATGATATTCTGCTGATTTTAGATGAAATCCAATGCGGTATGGGAAGGACCGGAGAGATGTTTGCCTGGCAGGGATACGGTGTAAAACCAGATATCATGACTTGTGCCAAGGCTTTGGGCTGCGGCGTTCCAGTGGGGGCTTTCGTGATGACAGAGAAAGTGGCAGAGTCTTCTTTAAAACCTGGCGACCACGGAACAACTTACGGCGGAAATCCTTTTACAGGTGCAGCAGTCAGCAAGGTATTTGATATTTTTGAGCAGCAGAAAATTACGGAACATGTCAGGGAAATCGGCAGCTATTTAGAGGAGCAGCTGGAACTGCTGAAAGCAGAATATAGCTGTATCGCTGCGCGCAGGGGAAAAGGGCTGATGCAGGGATTGGAACTTACGGTTTCGGTTGGAGAAGTAAGCAGCAAAGCGCTGAAACAAGGATTGATTCTGATTACAGCCGGCAGCAATGTCCTGCGGTTTGTGCCGCCGTTGGTAATCGAAAAAGAGCATGTGGATGAGATGATTGAAATATTGAAAGAAATATTATAGAGGTATAGTAATTGATAATTATGGTTATCCTATCTGAAAGATATTTTAGGAGGAAACCAATGATTGGAATTTTTATCGCACTTCTGTCCGGGGCTTTGATGAGCATACAGGGTGTATTCAACACGGAGGTAACGAAAGGGAGCAGCATGTGGGTCAGCACAAGCTGGGTACAATTTTCCGCCCTTATCGTCTGTCTGGCGGCCTGGCTGTTTACAGACCGCAGCAGTTTTACGGCGATTTTGCAGATACAGCCTAAGTATATGCTGTTGGGCGGGGCAATCGGGGCATTTATTACCTACACAGTGATTAAAAGTATGGCAGCGCTGGGACCGGCAAAGGCAGTGATGCTGATTGTTGTTTCACAGCTGCTGATTGCTTATTTAATTGAACTTTTCGGCATGTTTGGCGTGGAAAAGCAGCCTTTTGAATGGCGGAGGGCGCTTGGAATGGCAATCTGCATTGGTGGTATTATTTTATTCAAGTGGGAATAATAAATAAGTTAACGCTGCCAGACAGCGTGCCATCAAGAACTTTTTATGGCATGGCTTTTACCAATCTATATGGAACGCTTTCGCCGGATTCTAAAAAATGCGGTTGATTTTCAGATACAGAAATGTTATATTGTAGAAAAGGAGCAACCGCCCACAAGCGTGGTTAGCCTCTCAAATAAGTCTAAAGCCTACCTGAACCGCCAAGTACAAGGTAGGCTTGTTTATTTTCGCCTGTTGTTCCTATTATCCAAATAGGCAAGCAATGCAATCAGGAAGTTACCGCCCAAAAATAACAGGCTTAAAATACATATGATATTTTAAGCCTGTTATCCGGCAATCCAATTTTTACATACCGCAAAAGCCAAGGGGCCTGCCACCCCTATAGGGAAAGGAGAAAGCTGTCCGCTGCCAAATTATCCCTCCTTAATTGTAATCGATTCGTATATCATAGAAAATCCATATTCTAAAAACTGTTTCTTTGATAATCCCATTGATTTTTTATGGAAAGTATTTCGTTTTGTCAATCCAGGAAGTTGAAAAGTCGTCCGAAATCACAGAAAACCCCCGGAACAAAATCGTACCGGAGGCTTCCTGTGATTTATGATGAAATAACCCCTCTATTAATAGTAACAGTTGGAAAAGGCAAAACATGACGTTTTTTGAGAAAAAAATAAAAAAATTTGAAAAATGCATATTTTTTTAACCAAAACAGTTAAAAATTTGAGTTTTTACATTTTGTAATTCATAACAAGATGTAATCTATTTTACGGTTATCAGTGTCTTAATAGAACAAATCCGCTTGCCATTATTTTGGTATGACGATATAATAAGGGTGAGCGAGGTGAAGGACCATGATTATAGAAGATTTGCTGGATAAAAGAAACATGACAAAATACTGGCTTGCAGTTGAGGCGGGGGTGCCGTATGCAACGCTGAATGACATCTGCAGAGGGAAAACAAAGTTGGAAAAATGTTCTGCGGAAACGGTATATAAAATAGCAAATGCACTGGGTGTTTCTATGGAAATGCTGACGGAAAGCGAGACTCGGGAAACGAAAAGGGAACGCTGTTTCGAATGCGGTTTGCCAGACTATCTGCAGCATGACCTGGACGCATACAAGGAAGGGCTGAAAAAGAAATCTGACCTTCTGGATTGCCTGTGGGGGGAACTGTATGGCAGCATCAACATGGCGGAAATCAGTGAGGGTTCCATTACTCCGGAACATGCGGACTACCTGCGGCAGAAATATCTTTGGAAAGAAGCGTGCGTATGAACAAAAGTATTGATTTTACCAGCTGCAGGCGGGTATTTGGCAAGGCATACAGTGGTGCGAATGGAAAAAAGATTGCGGTTGAATATGAGGGGCGGCAGTATATGCTGAAATTCCCGCCATCAGGGCAGCAAAAGCCCACGGAGCTTTCCTATACCAACAGCTGTTTTTCAGAACACATCGCCTGCAGCATCTTTCGCATGTTGGGCGTTACGGCGCAGGAGACCATGCTTGGAACTTTTGATGTGGCGGGGAAGATAAAAATTGTCTGTGCCTGCCGGGACTTTACCGCAGACGGAAAGCAGCTCTTTGATTTCTGCTCCATCAAGAATACAATCCTTGATTCGGACAGCAATGGAAGCGGGACGGAGCTTTCCGACATTCTGGAAACAATAGAAAAACAGCAGTTCATAGAACCAGGACGCCTGCTGGAGCATTTTTGGGAGATGTTTGCCATAGACGCACTGCTTGGCAACTTTGACCGACATAATGGCAACTGGGGATTCCTGTACGACCCTGTATCAAAGGCTACCGGTCTTGCCCCGGTCTATGACTGCGGGAGCTGCCTGCTCCCACAGGCGGATGAAAGCGTTATGCAAAGCGTACTGGAAAATGAGGATGCACTAAATAAGAGGGTGTTCCAGTTCCCGACTTCTGCCGTGAAACTGGACGGCAGAAAAATCAATTATTATGATTACCTGATGAAAGCGGAAAATGCAGACTGTAATGAGGCTGTGAAAAGAATATACGGCAGACTGAATATGGAGAAAATCCATCATTTTATAGAGTGCACCCCATATATCAGTGACCTGCAGAAAGCGTTTTACAAAAAGTATATAGGGGCAAGGGCATCCCTGCTCCTTGCCCCTGTCCACGAAATGATTCTGGCTTTGGAGTCGGGGCAGACACTTACAGTGTAACTGAACCACGAAACGGAGGCGCCGTAACCATACGGTGTCTTTTTTCTTGAGTTCTGTGGCTTTACGGTTTTTAGTGAGTTGGGATGAAAAGAAGAAACGCCAAAAATACCAATAAATAGGCGCTTACAGATTTCCATATTGAGCGGTATGAGGAACATGGTTTGTGAAGCAGCCTGTAGATGAGTATTTTGCACCAGGGCAGCAAAAAGCCCCCGGAACTAAGAGACGTTCCGGGGGTTTCCTGCGATGTATGTTTAAATCGCCCCTCTATAATAGAAACAATTACATATGGCAAAACATGACGCTTTTTAGGAAAATATTTTATAGTTTCAAATTTTTGTAGATTATTACTAAAAAAGTAGCAGAAATAACCGATTGATTTTAAATAAATTGTCATAAATTAATTACCATGGATTAACATTTAATTTTTGTGCTTTCCGTTGCCTTAAATGATGATTCGTGGTAATATTCTCTTTAGCTTAAAAAATGTGTCCGGGGGATATTCTGTCAGATGTTATGAAAATGCTTCCGCCTATAATTAATAACAATATCAGAGACAAAAACAGGTCTTTTTTTGGAAAAAAGATAGAAAATAATTATTTTATAAATTTTTTTTGCAAAAAGCGTCATGTTTGTGACACTTGAATTGTTACTATGATAAGGGACGAAGAGAAGATAAGTAAAAATAAGGAATAAGGAGGACGTGAACGGCATGAAGAACATGGGCAGCGTGAATACCATGGAAGGTACGGAGAACAAGGGCAGCATGGAAGCTAAGAATGATATGGAGCATAAGGATAGCATAAGCATAGAATCTATGGATAAGGGCAGTCTGGAGCGTACAGAATCTATAGATGATATGGAGAGCGCGGACAGCAAAGAGATGGACAAACTGCTGAAAGCGGCTTTCTCGCAGATGGTAGAACAGGAGTATGAGAAACGCCCGAAAGAATTCCCCAAGCATCAGTTTTCACCACAGTTCGAACACTCGATGGAGGAACTTCTGCGTACAGGGAAGATATCAGACAAGACAGAGAAGAAAGACAAGCGGGAGTTTTCCATGTTGGCATTGCTGCGCCCCATCCGCTCGAGGAGGGCAGTCCTTGCGATGGTCGTATTGATGGTGTGTATGTTTGGAGCGACAGTCAGCGGTACGAATCCCATTATTGTCTGGTTACATAATAGTTGGATGGAGCAGCATGGAGATTATGTGGAATTAGAAAACCGAGAGAATGATGCAGAAGTCTCCGATGGAGAATTCCAGAAGTATGAGCTGACGCAGATTCCTGAGGGGTATCAGTTAACGGAAGAGTTATTTGATGAGAATATAGGGATGTACTATTTATATTACATTAATGAAGATGAAAGTACATTTACATTTAGGCAAAGTAAGAAAGATAATGGAAATATAGGAAACATAACTGCCAACAGGAAAGACATGGAGCAGGTCAGAGTGGGTGAGTTTGAAGGCTATTACTTCAAAGATTCCGATAATGATAACCTTATTCTTTCCAATGCGGAGTATATATTGGTATTTACTGGTAACTTTTCCAAGGAAGAGTTTCTGGAGATGGCGGACAAATTACAGATAGCTGAATAAGGTCTGCTTATAGTTGCGCATTGTCAAAGGGATATGATTCTATGATTTGTCTTTAAAGTGTGAAACCAGATGAGGATAAAATATATTTAAAGCAGATGAAACGAAACCGAGGAAAAAGGAGTGGTATTTATTGCTCGGATGGTAAAAACAGACATCAAAGATATCAACTACGAAGGAAGATTGCCTTAAAACAGTGTCCACTGGTCGAGCGAGCCTCGGATTGTGTCAGCCGAAATCCCAGTTTCAAACCATTTTTAGAGAAAAGCTAGAAGAATAGAAAATAATATGCTATAATTTTTATGTTGCTCACCGACACCCGCAACAGGGAGGAGGTGTCAATGTTGGAATTTCTTACATCTTTTTTACTCGCCGTTCTGGGCGGTGTAGCTTGCCACTACATCATCAAATGGTTAGACGGTGACGACAAGGGCAACAGTTAGCCTAGTGGGTGCTTTGCCACTATAAAAGAAAAGAAGAATCCCTCGACTGTATTGCAGTACGGTCGAGGGATTCATTTCTTCGTCAACGTGGATTTCTTACATCTTTTTTGCCTATAGGCATTATAGCATATGCAGAAATCTTTTTCAATATACTTTTGACATTTGAGTTTCCCCATTTTTTCTACCAACTGATTTTATCAAAAAAATAAAAAA
>CAJUHY010000011.1:32267-52900 GCA_910585895.1 uncultured Lachnospiraceae bacterium | reverse complement strand
TTTCGTTTCTCTGTTGAGAAACTCCACAATGTGAAACAGGCTAAAGCCTAACAATCAAAAGAACGGATGGGTAACTGGTCGTGAACCGCCCCATCCGTTCTTTCTTAATATGTATCATGTGATTTAATCTAAAAACTCAACCTTACCGCTGTCAATATGATAGTAAGCCCCACATACTTTAAGACCGCCCTGTGCCTCCAACTCTGGAATATTAAGGTTCTCCTCAATTACAGAAACACTCTGTTTAACATTTAAGCAGCTTGCACGTGCCTCGTCTTTCTCATCGCCGATTGCTTTGCGGATTTCATCTGTGATTGTTTTCACAAAACCACTTGGCTCACTGCTAATTGCTGCGCCTACCGCACCGCAATGGCTGTGTCCCAATACTACTACCAGCGCACTTTTCAGATGACCAGCTGCATACTCAATACTGCCAAGCTGATGATTGTCAATGACATTGCCTGCCACACGGATTACAAACAATTCACCGATGCCTGCTGAGAAAATACTTTCAGGGATAACTCTGGAATCGGAACATGTAATTACTACTGCATAAGGCAGCTGACCTTCCTCGCATGTCTTTTTCCTAATCAGCAATGAAATATCTCCCGGATTTGTCTTCGCCTCTAAATAGCGCTGATTGCCTTCTTTTAATTTCTCAAGCGCTTCTGCTGCTGTTAAATTTGCTTTTTCCATACTTCTCAATTCCTCCATTATTTTTTATACACAAAGTATATCATGAATTGCTCTGCAATGACAAGAAATTCATCCATACAAAAAATGTATTTTATTTGTAATGTTTTTGTAATATTTTGTAGCAATCGTTCATTTCCTCTTGCAATTCTTAGCCAATGGCGCTAAACTACCTTTCGTGGGCGTTTTGCTCAAAACAAAGACAACAAAAAGGTAAATGGAGGAGAAAAAAATGAAAAAATTATTATCAGTACTTATGCTTGCAGTAATGATGATGGCATTCGTAGGCTGCGGCGGCAGCAAAGGCGACAGCGATGCACCTGTAGTTGGAGACTGGAAACTGGCTACCGTTGAGGCAATGGGCGTATCCATGACCGTTGACGAGTTCGCTGCCCTCTCTGGTTCCGATGATGTAAAGATGGAAATGTCCATCAAAGCAGATGGTAAATTCTCTGCAAGCCTGGGCGATATATCCGGCGAAGGAACATGGGAATATACAGAGCCGACCCTTACCCTGAGCTCTGACGGCGAAAGTATGACAGGCGAATACAAAGATGGAAAGCTTACCCTGCAGATGGAAGAAGCTGGGGAATCCTATTCCATGACCTTTGAAAAATAGGAGTGGATGAAAATTTCATATTCTACGGAACTATCCCAGTAGTTTAGAAATGAGACGTAAAGTGCGCAGGTTCAGTTTAACAGGACTGACTGCGCACTTTATTTTTTCAGGAAAAACCTTGCTTACAGACCGTGCATGGCATATTCCCCCAATTTCTAACATAAGATATAGAAATACTTATGGGAGTATACAAAATGTCTGAATTCCATCGAATGATTACTTATCTTTACTTATATGAACAGGGAACAAAAAGCCGCAATGTCGGATTTGCTAAAATCGAGAAAAGAGACCAACGCTGTGTCTTGGAAATACATATGAAAAACACTGGCTGCAGCTTATCGCCTGTCCCAGTGTATTTCTATGTGCAAAAGGGAGAGCTGCTTGCAGGCATTTCGCTGGGAAATTTCAGTCTCAACAGGGGAAGCGGTGATTATAAAACTGTGCTTGAAGCGAAAAACCTCAAAGAAAGCGGATACGGAATAGATGATGTGAAAGGCATCTATATCCCCCTTACTGCACAGATGATTCTGGTAAGCCAGTGGGATGATGACGAGTTCCACCGGGAAAATTTTATTGATTTATCCGATAAGAAAGCAATACATACAGCAGATACCGAAGACACCTCAACTCCAGACACGCCGGCAAAAAATTCTCCAGCGGAAAATCTCCCGGCAAATAACATCACACCGGAAGACAATTCTGCTGCAAACCTTTCGCCAACCCTCGAAAACACACCAACAGAACAGGCAAAATTACCCACACTGCAGGCTGCCGGAGATTTCAGACCATCTTCAGCTGCTATAGCCCCTATGCCTGAGCAAAAAACAGGCAGCTTTGCACCTGATACACAAGCTGCCAAAAACGTCCCTGACGAACACGGCATTGCTCATGACCAAGCCACAGAAACTGCCCCTGATATGCCGGAAACCAACCCTATCGAGGATAAACAAGGCATTCCCTCTGTTTCCAGGCAAGATGAGGAGCGAACTTCCGCCAAGTCTACAGATGCCTTAAAGGCTGTGGAAGCTCTTCCACGACCTGCGGAAGAAATGAGTGGCTTTCGCACAATCCCCGGAAAGAAAGCGCCATCCAACAACCAAAATCCCAGACATTCACAGGCAGAGGCACCGGAGGACTGGGATTTACGGTGGCGTTTTATCCTGGAAAATTATCCGGTCATGACTCCTTTTGCTGGTGATGAGCATACACTTTGCGTTCGCATGGAACTAAAGGACCTCCGCCAACTGCCCAAACAGTTCTGGTATCTGGGCAATAACAGCTTCCTCCTCCACGGTTTCTTCAACTACCGCTACTACATTCTGGGCATGACCGAGGAATTCGGCATCAAGAAATGGTTTGTTGGAGTTCCCGGGGTATTCCAGAATCCAGAGCGTGTGATGGCTGCATTGTTCGGCTTCCCGGAATTCCGCAGCGAAAAGCCCTCTCCCATCAATACCGGAGAATTCGGCTATTGGTACCGCTATCTAAATGAATTATCGGAACCGTCCAACAAGTAGCTTAGGGAATCGCTTTCATCAGCGCTTTCTTAGCCTCTTCTGCCAACAGGGCGTAAACCTCATGGTCTCTCCAGATACCGTGCAGTTTTACGCTCTGCCGTTTTGTTCCTTCCCAGGCAAATCCAAGTCCATCCAGCAACTTACGGGATGGTATGTTTTCCGGCAAAGTCAACGCCTCAATACGGTGCAGATTCATTTCTTCAAAGGCAATCCAAATACATTTGGCAATACTCTCTTTCGCATATCCGCGCCGCCAGATTGCCTGGTCAAATTTATACCCCAAAGAACATGTCTGGTAAAACCCCCGCCGTATATCCTGCAGCGATACCGTCCCCACAATCCGCAAAGGGCTATCCTGTTCATACACCCAAAAACGCGCTGCAGCTTGTTTCACTGCCAAATTGTATTCACAATGCAGCAATGTCTTCTGATATTCTATGGTATAAAAATTCGGCGAACGGTCCGCCTCATACTGTTCAAATACCTCTTTATTATCTAAATAAAACTGCAGCGTCTGTTCTGCTGCAGTATCCGGCAGAATCCTTAATGACAACCGCTCCGTCTTATAATTCATCTTCATTTGCATAATCCTTCGCTGTGTTTTATACTATTATCGGCAACTATCTATTTTAGAATAGGAGTGTTCTACAACATTTTCTATTTTAAGCACAACACACATAGGAGCAGATATGAATTCTCAGGAAAAATATATGAAAGAAGCCATCCGTCAGGCAAAAAAAGCAGAAAAGATAGACGAGGTCCCTATCGGCTGCGTCATCGTTTATGAAGACAAAATTATCGCCCGCGGTTATAACCGCAGAAATATTGATAAAAACACCCTTGCCCACGCGGAACTGTCCGCCATCAAAAAGGCCAGCAAAAAGCTTGGCGACTGGCGGTTAGAGGGCTGCACAATGTATGTAACCCTTGAACCGTGCCAAATGTGCGCCGGAGCCATCGTGCAGGCAAGAATAGACAAAGTAGTTATCGGCAGCATGAACCCCAAAGCCGGATGCGCTGGCTCCGTACTCAATCTGCTGCAGATTCCGGCTTTCAATCATCAGACTGAATTAGAATACGGGGTTCTTAGGGAAGAATGTTCGCGGATGCTGAGTGAGTTTTTTAAAAAACTGCGGCAACGGAAAAAATCACCCTAAAATTCTTGATATTCCACACTGCCGTCTGAATATGTTATCTCATAATACCCATGTCCGGAACCATTGCAATCATAGAATGCCTTTTTCGATACCACCGCCCTGCCGGAACCGCCGGATGATGATTCTTCTTTTGTTCCTACTCTGACAACCTTTGTCACCGGCTCCTTCGTAACATTTTCACTGACCGCTTCTTTCGATTCTTCAACGCCATCTACATAAGTTACTTTATAAGTTACTTCCTTTTCGCCACTCTCCCCCTCTGTACTGACCTCTTCTTTCCCTTTTGCCATAGAACTGTCGTCTTCATACGTAGTTTCATATTCAATCGCCTCCGTTTCCGTAAGCGTTTTAAACGTTACACGCTTTACCGTAATCTGCATACCGTCTGTCACCGGTTCTGTCAATGCGGGAGCGATACGGTCATCCTGCCCAAATGAAATTTCTAATTCCGTTAATACATCACGGACTGTTGCAGCTTCTGTATCAAGATTTTGGGTTTCCCCATCGCATTGCACTTCCACGCTAAACTGATTGGCAATTTTAACTTCCATCCCATCTGTCAGATACTCATCTAAATCATAATTGACGCGCTGTTTTTCTCCAAGCGTGATGCCCTCCTGCTCCAAGAGATCACTGATTGTCCCGCCGGCCATGACGACTTCTTTGGTCTCGCCATCAATTGTCAGACTGACCGTATGCTTTCTGGAAATCACAATTTCCTGTGTATCGGAAATCTCTGTCTCCAGCGACGGGCTTACTTCATCACCGTCCTTTAATACGATTTCCGCATCACCAAGAATTCCTTCTACCGTTTGCGGGATGGATACTTCCAGCTCCGTCACCACGCCGTTGTCATTAATCTGCATCATTGCTTTTTTACAGCCGCATAAACCCATCATAAAAAACACAGCCATACCAAGCATCATTATTTTCTTCATCATAATATTTCTCCTTTTAAATCTGTTTTGTCTGAACCACTCTATAAGTTTTTTGATCTTTTACCAATACCGTAAGCTCTATCGGATAAGTCGGTAAATTCTCCTTTTTGATATAAACTTCATAATCATTTGCGCCAATGTGATATGCCTTGTAATAGGAACCATTAATTCCCACAACAATATCTGTTTCATCTTCCAGAAACGCTTCCTCCACGCTTCCACTGATTTTATAATAGCCCGCATCATACTCCAAAGATTCCATAGTGATGGTAGTATCGGTCTCCAAAGATTCCACAGCTTGGGGAACCTGCTCTTCAATCGCAGAAATAATCGGCGGCGTTTTGATATATTCAGGGAGGTTGCGTTCCACCTTTTCAAAGATAACTGTGTCAGGGGCATACTGCTCCATCAGGCTTTCCAATCCATAGGGAACCTCTTTTGTAAACCATGCTTTTTCAAATTGGTTTGCAATCAAGGGTATCAGAGTATTTGCAAAAGAGTCACGAAACATCAGTAATTTTCCATTTCCTGCACCCTTTCCTGCATGTAATTCTGTCTCTATCCAGACGTCTTCCACACTTTTTACATCGTTCGCATAGTCAAATTCCTGCGCTATCTCGTATTTATAATTAAGTTCTTTTTCCCCATAAAAAGTATAAAGCATCCGGTTCAAATCACCATTTTCGTCTTTGCTCCGGCTAACAGCACAGTCTTCGTAATCGTTGTGTGCATACCCCAGCTTATCCATGAGGCAGTTATAGGCCATAACGGCGCCTTTCCCATTCCAGTGGGAGTCCCTTTTCAAATACAAAACCTCATCTTCACTGCGAAACATCGACAGCAAATCGGCATAAGGAACGCCGAATTTCTGAAGCTTCGGTGCAAGCACATCTACATTGTGCTCTTTATCCACAATATATGAATCATAATAGGGCATATGCTCTCCATACAGCGTGTTTTTGTTGGGAGGGATTGCCATGACAAAATCACTTCCGTTTTGCTCCACATACTGATGAACTAAAGAAAGGTTATGGGCAAGATTATAAACCTGCCTCTCTGACATCTTATGAGTCCCGAGATAATCATCCAAAGTGGAAGAATAGTACAGCCATCCGTCTTTGCCATATGTCACCGTATCCACATTTGAAACACCAAAGACAGTTGTCTGAATCTTTGCATCTGTGTAAACCAATTCATTGCGGAAGGCAAAATGCTCATTAAAATATTCTTCCAGTTCCTTAAAATAATTCGGGTTCAGGCCTCCCTCCGCCTCCTTTAGCTTGGGAAATTCAGACATCGCCTTGTTTTCTGTACTCACTGTTGTCGGCCATACGGTCATTCCTGCAAACGGCAGCAGGCAGACCGCAACGCAGGCTATCATAAAAATCAGATATTTTTTCATGCGCTTCCTCCTCTCTAAAACCTAAAATAGATAAATGGGTTATACGAGCCTCCCGACAGCCTGATAATGCACCACAGAAGCAACAGGAAAGCAGCTGTATACAGAATTACTTCTACAAAGTTTTCCCTGGGAGCCAGTTTTTCCTCTTTCTTCGATAAGAGCCGTAATCTCACAGTGAGGCTACGGACCGGACCGCAGCCAATTACAGCTGCAATCAGCATCACAAGAAGATGCGGCGTCATCATCTGGCATGCAAACGACATGGAGGCTGCCGTAAAATCACAGCCTGCAAACATTTTTCCAATAAATCCAAACGCCTGATACAATGTATCCGCCCTGAAAATAACAAATCCGACAATTACTGTACACATTGTATAAATATGTAATAGAAAACGAGGCAGCTTCCTGATGGCAGGAACAAATTCTTCCAAAAAGCTAAACGCTCCGTGGAACAGCCCCCATACCACGAAAGTCCAGTTAGCACCGTGCCAGAGTCCAGTGAGGAAAAACACGGTTATCTTATTGATTCCTGTCCGCAGCTTTCCTTTCCGGTTGCCGCCAAGCGGAATATAGACGTACTCTTTAAACCACGAGGACAGCGAGATATGCCAACGCCGCCAGAATTCCTTGATGGTAAGAGAACTATAGGGATGTTTGAAATTCTCTTTGAAATGAAAACCGAACATCTGCCCAAGACCAATCGCCATATCGCTATATCCGCTGAAATCATAGTAAATCTGCATCGTGTAGGACACTGCGCCAATCCATGCGCTTAAAATATTCAAGGAACCAAGTTCCTGCCCAAATGCCTGATCTGCAGCCACAGCCATGGTATTGGCAATCAATACTTTTTTGGCAAGCCCGCAGATAAAACGCCTCATGCCTGACGCCGCCTCCTTTAAGCCTACGCTACGGCTGTCAATTTCGCAGGCAATATCTCTGTATTTTACAATCGGTCCGGCAATCAGCTGCGGAAAAAACGAGATATACAGCAGTACTTTACCGAAATTCTTCTGAACCGCCACCTGCCTCCGGTACACATCAATCACATAGGACAATGCCTGAAACGTGAAAAAAGAAATGCCAATGGGCAAGGCAATCTGCGGAACCGTAATATGTAAGCGCAGGATATCATTAATTGTTGCTACGAAAAAACCAATATATTTAAACACACATAAAATACCAATATTGATAATCACCGCTGCAGTCAGTATAACTTTGGAATTTGCTTTTTCCATAAGCACTGCGCAAAGATAGTTAAGAAAAGCGCTTATCACCATTAAAAATACATAAACCGGTTCCCCAAATGCATAAAAAAACAGGCTTGCCATGATTAAAAGCGCATTTCTTACTTTTATAGCTGGTATTGCTGTATGCAGGCAAAATATAAGCGGAAAAAAGACACATAAAAATATCAATGAACTAAAAACCACTTTTTACTCCTTTCAATTTGTATAGACACCCGCAGCATTCTATCAAATTTTGATACGCATCCAAGGCTTCCTTGCTCCAATGGCCCCTTTATAATCCTGATCTGTCTTGGTATCATAACTGAGGCCAAAGTAATTATACACATGATGCCATTTACTCCACTCCGGATCATAAACCAATCCGTCAATCTCAGCCCATCCGTGACCGCCGCTGTTACAGCAATAGACCTCATCATATCCAATAGCCTTTGCCATATATGCGAAAGCCGCTGCATAACTGCAGCAATTTCCTGCCCCGCGCACAAACATGTCATTTGCATAAATCACCGGCCAGTCCATCCCCGTATAGTGCGGTATTCTGGGCTTGATTTCCGGGTAAGCCGCTTTCACATAATCAAAACAAACCCTAAGTTTTTGTTCCCTCGTCATGCTATCATTCGTAATTCCGGCAACAACTGCCTGCGCTCTTTGCAAAGTTGCCATAGACTCAGCGCTCATTCCCTCCAACGCTTTTCCATTGATATAGAAGGTTTGCCCCTGAAGCGAACACATTGTTCCGGTATTATAGTTATAATAAGCAGTTCCGGCAGCCAGAGGGGTATTGACGATTGTGCAGATTCCCTTTTGGACGCTGTACATCATATTTTCACCGTCCAGATAATAGCCGGTATACAGTTTCCCTTTCACATATAATGTCTGCTTTGAGAGTCTTCGTGTCTTCTTCCCTTTGTAACTGTAATACTTAGTCCCGCTGTCAAGCACTATGCTGACTGGAGTAATAACGCCCTTTTTGGCGCTGTACATTGTATTTTTACCATTCAAAAAATAACCGGTATACAATTTCCCTTTTACATACAATGTCTGCTTTTTCAGTTTCCGCGTCTTATTTGCCTTGCCGCTGTAATATTTGGTTTTTGCAGAGACAACCCCGGTTTTTAGTGTAAGGGAACCCTTTTTGGTATAATGCATTTTATTTTTCTTGTCCAAATAATATCCGCTATACAGCTTCCCCTTCACATATAATGTCTGTTTGTTCAATTTCCGCGTCTTATTTTCCTTGCCACTGTAATATTTGGTTTTTGCCGGGACAGTTCCTGTTTTAAGTTTCAGCAAACCCTTTTTGGCGTAATACATTTTATTTTTTCTGTCCAAATAATATCCGGTATACTTCCTCCCTTTCACATACAATGTTTTTTTCGCGAACGTACGAACTTTGCTTGCATAATAATACTTTGCTGATGCAGAAACAACTCCAGTATATAACTTTGGCGTTCCATTTGATACGATATATAAAAGACCGGCATTATCCT
This sequence comes from uncultured Lachnospiraceae bacterium, assembly GCA_910585895.1. Lineage (GTDB taxonomy): Bacteria > Bacillota > Clostridia > Lachnospirales > Lachnospiraceae > Petralouisia. Next base: position 43,834 of record CAJUHY010000011.1, on the reverse strand, counting down.
TATAATAACCATTATAAAGATTACCTTCTACATATATCCTTCCATCGTCCTCCGGCTGACCGTCTGACGCTGATACCAGAGATTTTACTGCTCTGGCAGCAGATGTTGTTTCGGATTCCAGTACAGCTGCACCCTCCATCTCTGGCGCGACATTGCTTTCTGTTGCTGCCGCGTATGATACTTGTGCCGGAAACAGCATAGTTACTCCCAGAGCAAACGCCAGTATGCGTATCCAGACTTTTTTTGTTTTTAACATTTCATTTCCTCCTTTTTGTATTATATTAGAGAAGCTTAAATTTTTGAGGGATTCCTGCAGTATGTCTACAAATCTCTCGTAAATGCTGCATGTACCCGGTAATCCGTATATGCAGCGTTATAATTCAAACTAAAGCTTCTGTCTTTTGCAAACAGTGGATCGTAAAGTCTTCCTTCAATATCTACCCAGGCATGTTCTGTATCAGAACAGATTGTCACCTTTTCATACCCACACGCCTTTGCCATATATGCAAATGCACAGGCTAATGATGCACAACAGCCAGCGCCTTTATCAAAAATATCATTAGCAAAAGTAGAATCCCAATCTACCGGGTCGGCTTTTACTGCAGCGAGCATGGTACGGTATTGTATATAGGGACATTTTTTTATCCACAGATAGCATTTGTAAAGTTTGTCCTGCTTACTGTCGGCCGGATTAGAAATGTTCTGCACAACCGCCCGCGCCTTCTGGAAAGTCGCTATCCCGCTTGGTGTCAGCCCCTCCAACGCTCTTCCATCCACATACATTTTGTCAAGCAAAAGATTTAACATCCTATTATCATTCTGGCTATAGTACGCGGTTCCCGCATTAAGCGCAGTATCCACAGGGGTATAGATTCCGTTTGCCAAGAGAAACATCCTATTATCGCTGCCAAGGAAATAACCGCTATAAAACACACCGTCCACATATAACGTCTGCTCTATAAGAGTCCGGCTTTTCTTTGCTTTATAGCTGTAGTACTTGGTTCCCGCAGCAAGCATTCCCGTTTGTAAAGTACATCTTCCTTTTTTTACATGGTACATCTTGTTCTTCTTGCTCATGTAATATCCCGTGTAAACTTTCCCTTTTACATATAGCGTCTGTTTTGAAAGCTGTCGTCTTTTCTTTGCTCTATAGCTGTAGTACCTCGTCCCTTTTTTTACCGTTCCAGTTTGCAAGGCACTCTTTCCTGATTTCACATGGTACATCTTATTCTTGCCGTCTATGTAATAACCTGTATAGACCTTCCCTTTTACATATAGCGTCTGCTTTGAAAGTCTTCGTTTTTTCTTCGCTATATAGCTGTAGTACCTGGTTCCTTTTTTCACCGTTCCGGTTTGTAAGGTACATTTTCCCGCTTTTACATGGTACATCCTATTTTTATTGTCCATATAATAACCTGTATAAATCCTGCCTGCGACAAATGCTGTCTTCCTTGGCAGCTTCTTTTGCCTCTTTTTTGACTGACAATAGTATACGGTTCCCTTACTCATAATTTTGGTTATCGGTTCTGCTGTTCCATTAGATACCTTATACATAATGCCTGCACTGTCCATATAGTATCCGCTATAAACCACACCATCCACATAGAGCAGCCCATCGTTTTTCTCCTGTCCGTCTACCGGTGTTACCTCTGATAGCTGTCTGCAAAACTGAGTCATCGTCTCTGCCTGCACCGGAATTAGCGGTGTTGTCAGCAGGAGGACTGCTGCCAAAAACAAGGACAGCAGTCTCTTTCCTGCCTTTCGTATTCCCATCTTATGCCTCTTTCTCGTAGTCATTTCTAACCTTTCCTTTCTGACTTTTCCTTGTAAACTTTTTGATAACTTTATCACAAATTATACTCAATATATTTAGTATGGTCAAGTTTTTGGGCATGATATGATTTAAAAAAAATGATTCAGGAGGGTCGGCATGATTTCATACCAGCCTTTTTATGAGACACTTTTAAAGAAGGGCATAACAGAATATGCTTTGATTTTTAAGCATGGGATTCCGGCGAATACGCTCCATAGAATGAAACACGGAGAGGCAATTACCACAAAGACACTGGATACACTTTGTGGGATACTGGACTGTTCTGTGTCCGACATATTGGAATACATACCGCCGGAAAAGATATGAGCACGGCATCTGCTGCATATGGCTTATATATCCTGTCTCTTTTATTCGACTGTCTTTGATTCAAAGAATTTCAGAAGTTCAGCATTTTCCATGCTTAGGAATTCTTCTGTCCATTTTTCTATCTTCACTATGAATTTCTCATTTTTCAGATATTCCCATGGATGGAGAGTCTCAGCCACGCCGTACATGCGGGCTAGTGTAACTGCTGTTTCTAAATATTTTCTGTTCATACCTTAACCAATTCCTTTCTATGTATCTTTACATTTTAAATATGATTTTTGGTGGTGATTAAATTTTACATCAAATGAGAAAGAAAACTGCTTATATAATTGGAGATTTCTTGAAAATGGATTTTCGTGATTCAACAAATCAACGATTGACTTTTTTCCCAAAACACGCTATACTTAAATCTCCGAGCAGCTGGGGCGTTAGCGGTGCCCTGTACCAACAATCCGCTATAGTTGGAGTGATGCTCTGCCTCGGGTCTGCGGCTGTGGGGCTGCCTTTTATAAGTGGTGATGATGTTTGGGTCTTACGCAATGGGAATCTGTGAACCGTGTCAGGTTGGGAACAAAGCAGCACTAAGCAGAACCTCTCATGTGCCGTGAGGGCGCCTGGATTGAGCTAACTGTAAAAGTAACGTCTATGGCCAGGATTCAAAGCAGGGCGCTCGGATTTAAAATTTTAACTGAGAACTTTATTGCAATGGCAGAAATTGGTAAACAAAAACATCCCGCTGTACTTGACATTTGAGTACAGCGGGATTATATTTATTTTGTAAACAATAATGATTACTATTATTTATATGGAGGATTTAACATTGATCAAGCACAGCCGTCAGAGAGAATGTATTAAGGATTTTCTGGCTAACCGCTATGACCACCCTACCGCCGAGACTGTTTATCTGAACGTGAGGAAGGAATTCCCCAACATAAGTCTGGGAACAGTGTACCGGAACTTATCTCTCCTGACAAAATTAGGTGAAATCCGCAAGCTCTCAACAGGTATAGGACCTGACCGTTTTGACGGAAATATCTCACCCCATTACCATATTCTCTGTACCAAATGCGGGAGCGTCATGGACTTGGAAATTGAGAACATCGACCATATCAATACGCTTGCCGGTTCAGGATTCGATGGGGAAATAGAAGGTCATGTTACTTATTTTTATGGGAAATGCCGGAATTGCCTGGAAAAATAAAAATTACTGTTGACATGCGACAGCATGTATGATATTTTATAATAACAGTAACGATTACTGTTATTGATGGATTAAAAAATTTTATATAAAAGAAAGGACGAATAATTATGAAAAAATTTGTATGTAATGTTTGTGGTTATGTTTATGAAGGAGATGCAGCGCCGGAGAAATGTCCGCAGTGTAATGCTCCTGCTTCCAAATTTACTGAGCAGAGCGGTGAGAAGACATGGGCTGCTGAGCATGTAGTTGGCGTTGCACAGGGTGTTTCCGAGGATATCATGGCAGACTTAAGAGCTAACTTCAATGGCGAGTGTACCGAGGTAGGTATGTATCTTGCAATGGCAAGAGTTGCACACAGAGAAGGCTATCCTGAAATCGGCTTATACTGGGAGAAAGCTGCTTATGAAGAGGCAGAACACGCTGCTAAATTTGCTGAACTGTTAGGCGAAGTTGTTACTGACAGCACCAAGAAAAATCTGGAAATGCGTGTGGAAGCTGAGAACGGCGCAACTGCTGGTAAATTTGACCTTGCAAAACGCGCGAAAGCTGCTAATCTTGACGCAATCCATGACACTGTTCATGAGATGGCAAGGGATGAGGCAAGACATGGTAAGGCATTTGAAGGCTTGTTAAAGAGATACTTTGGCTAAGAAAAACGCCGGATTTTAAGAATTTTTGAAGATTAAGGGAATGAATCAGAAATGGTTTGTTCCCTTTTTGATTGTCCTTTTTCACTTAGGATGATTCACTAACAACTACATAGTTATTTCATTTCAAGCCAAAATAGTGTATAATGCTTACAAATGTTAGAAAAGGGAGTAAGGGCATGAATTTAATAGTCATTATTGATTATTCAAAAGCCGCATAGCTATCATACAGAACAACAGGCAGCAGCATTGTAAAAAATTCCTTAGATTCTCTTAGGAAAAAACTGCGGGCCCACCAGAATAAACTCTGGCAGACCCACAGCGTTAATACTCTTATCTTCCTCGAAACTGATTATATAGAATCGCTGAAACGAGAACTTCCCTGTACACCATATGTTCCGGAAGCTGTATATCCACTGGCAGCACTCGCTTTCGTAGTTGTATAATAATCTACAAGTGATGCGTTGGCAGCAACGGAAGAACCATAATCTTTGAAGAATTTCTGTACCTGAGACATATCTGCTTTCTTAAATTTCTCCTCGTCAATCTGCAATCTGCCCTTTTCATCCACATTAATTCCAAACTGTTTCAACATATTGGTATTCTGTGTTGTCTTTTCTCTGATTTTAGCTAAATTTGCTAATACGCCGGAATTCGTGCTGGACTCAGCAGCATCAAACATACCATTGTAATTGTTCACGAAACTCTTAGCTGTGGAAAGGATTTTGTCAACATCATATACCATAATGCCATATTTATCCTTCACCTTTTCGTATAATTTATCCGCTGCAAGCGCTTCTCCGTCAGCCTTAAGGCCAGCTGCATTGGTACCTGCTGTGTTGTCTTTCTCTGCAGTGTCTGTAGTAGAACTGATACCTGCAAACTGAAGACGGGACATAACTGTAGAACCATAGCTCATGGCATCCTTGCTTGAAAACATCTCCTGAACTTTAGAGATGCCTGTCGCTTTCATCTTGCCCTCATTAAATTGAAGCGTTCCGTTTGCATTGATGGTTACGCCGATTTCCGCAAGATCATCTGCATTCGCTTTTGAGGTTTTCATCATGTTGGCTATATAAGCTGTCTTGTTGGACAATGTAGATTGTTTTGCTGCATTTACAACATCATTATACTGAGACACAAAGTTCTTCATTGCAGAAACTACCTTGTCAGTCGCATTCTGTCCGCTCTGCCCATTCTGCCCCTGCGTATCTGTATAAGTATTGTCATTCTGCAATGCCGAAACAGCGCTCTTCAAAGTCGGAATTCCTGCTGTCAGATTGGCATTGGCCTCTTTCACATCTTCTGAAACCTTCGGATTCCTCCGCTCTTCAAGAATCTGTTCGAGAATATTATTGGTTCTGGCTTTTGAGCCAGATGACACTGTACTTGAACTCTCTCCACCATAATAGGCTTTCATCAGCCTTCCATAGCTGCCGCTCTTAAGGCTGGCATAATCTGCAAGAAAATTTGTACTCCCTGATCCGCTTCCGGATGAGAGACCCTGAAACAATTGTGAATAACCTTGACTCATACTCATCACTCCTTTGAATAAAATTTGGACTTCCCTATCCTAATGTTAGCTATACCTTATATCGGCGTAAAATCTTATATTGTTAACATCTAATATAACATACGACGCATGGAATTGCAAAAATTTTCTGGCATTGCAAGACCTGACATTTCTTTTTCACATTTTCAAAATCATTGGATTATCACCAAAAATAGTATATAATACACCTGAATTAGAGAAACAGACAGTGATAAAAAACTTTGCTAAGAGAAACAGGCAGTGATGAGAAATTTTGCCAATGGAGGTACAGCATGAACATAGATATGACGCAAGGTCCGCCCATGAAATCGATGCTGCGTTTTGCCTTGCCAATGATTATGGGCAATTTGCTGCAGCAATGCTATAATATCGCTGACACATTGATTGTCGGCCGTGTCCTCGGTCCGGATGCCCTGGCTGCCGTGGGCTCTTCTTTTACACTGATGACTTTCCTGACTTCGATTCTTTTAGGACTATGCATGGGAAGCGGAACCTTGTTTTCCATGCGTTTTGGAGAAGGGGATGAACGAGGGCTGAAAGAAGGAATCTGTGCATCATTTGTACTAATTTTAATTCTGACAATTGTGCTGAACGTTCTTACATTTCTTCTTCTAAACAATATTCAGGCATTCCTGCAAGCGCCTGACGAGATATGGCTTAAAATGCGCAGCTACCTCATCATAATTTTTGGCGGCATCTTTGCCACTTTCCTCTATAACTACTTTGCTTCTTTGCTGCGCGCTATCGGCAACCCAGTCGTGCCGCTCGTTTTCCTTGCCGTATCCGCCCTCTTAAACATCGCGTTTGATTTATGGTTTGTCATCGGACTTCGGTGGGGTGTGCCTGGTGCGGCAGCGGCTACTGTGGCGGCCCAGTATATTTCAGGGCTGGGGATCACCCTCTATTGCCTGCTGCGTGTGCCTTGTCTCAAATTTAGAAAAGAAGATTTCCGAATTCGTTCCGGCTGCATGAAAGAAATCACCAATTTCTCTTTACTTACTTGTGTTCAGCAATCTGTAATGAATCTGGGGATTCTTATGGTACAGGGCGTAGTCAACAGCTTTGGTCCTACTGTGATGGCGGCATTTGCAGCCGGCGTCAAAATTGACGCTTTTGCTTACATGCCTGTACAGGATTTTGGCAATGCTTTTTCCACCTACATTGCCCAGAATTATGGCGCTAAAAAAGAAGCGCGTATCCGTGCTGGTCTGCGCGGCGCGGTCGTGGCAGCGCTGATTTTCTGCGCAGTGGTCTCTGCATTGGTATGTCTATTTGCCCGTCCGCTGATGCTGTTATTTGTGGACGCCGCGGAAACTGCCATCGTTGCAGAAGGTATGCGCTATCTGAGGATTGAAGGGATATTTTACTGTGGAATCGGCTGCCTGTTTTTATTATATGGACTTTACCGTGCATTGGGTAAACCCGGCATGTCAGTCATCCTTACAATCTTTTCCCTGGGTACCCGCGTCCTGCTGGCATATACGCTTTCTGCAATTCCTGCTGTCGGCGTTGTGGGAATCTGGTGGTCAGTGCCAATCGGATGGTTTCTGGCAGACGTCATAGGACTTGCCTATTACGCCAAAAAACAGAAATCATTATTGGGTTGGTAAAGACGTTATCGCCTTTATCAACGTCTCAAGCACTGCCTCCATACCCGTTTTGCCTGGCATATGCCCGGTATTTTCTATCACTTCTACATTTAGGTGAGGATTGCCGGACGCTTCCACTTCCCTCTGAACAGCTCTCGTAGATGTCACAATGTCTGTATCTCCCTGCAAAATATAATATGGCACGTCAACTGCCGATAATTCCTCTGTTAAGTCTAGCTGCAGAATGCTGCGCATCAGACCTTTGGCAGAGGCGGCGCCATTTACCATAATCGCTTTAAAATCCTTGATTGTATAGTCTTCACTGGCCAGCAGTCCTTTGACTACCGGAAGTATGGGCACCTGCTCTCCCTTTTTGTTGAAATAACCACTGGTATATTTACGGATAGTCCCTGCAAGAAATTTCATCTCTTTATCATCAATATTCTCGGCTCTCATTGCCCGGATTCTCTGCATTTTCTTCTCCGGAAGATCGGCTTGTTCCAGCGCCTCATAAACTTCCTCATTTAAAAATAAATTGCGGAGTACCTGCCCCCAGGTAATGACAGCATCAACACGCCCTTCTGCTTCCTGCAGAACCTTTAATGCCAGCACGCTTCCCCAGGACATACCAAAAAGCAGCAGCTTGTTCTCCGGAAACAGTCGCTTCACTTGCGCAATCAAATCACTGGTCATTTTCACAAAAGAATCAATTGTAAATTCTTCTTTTAATTTATAATCGTTAATTCCGCAACCCAGCTGGTCCCAATAAACCATGATAAAACGGTTTGTAAATTCGGGAAACATCCCTCTGCAGCCCACAGAGAATGGGATGGGTGAACCCGGTCCGCCGTGAAGGGTGATAACAACCGGAAGATGTCTGCTCCTGCCCTCAATCAGGACCTTCTGCGGTATTTTTCCCAAGGTAAATGTATATAGCTGGGAAATTTCATTTTGTTGTATAATTTGTTTTCTGACAGCGTCCATTTTTTCTCCTATTCTTTACTACACTATATCTCCCATAAGTTCCGCCAGGGTATTTTCCCCCCAGCTATAATTATTGAGGTAACTACCCTTAAACAGCTGGGCATACTCCTCATTACCGGAAAGGTAATCATACAAGTCGCACTGTACCTTTTCCGTGACAATTCGGCGTTTGCCGTCCACCGTCTCCATGACTTCCGGGATACCGTATTCCTCCAGGGTATTTTTCAGGCGCAACGCTACCTTACGGTATCTTGAGAGCGTCACCGGGCTTACCGGCTCATCCTCCCACAAAAAGCTGATTGCCTCTTCCGAAGTGATATAACCGCCGCGGCGGTCCGCAAGCAAAGCAAATAATTCTTTGGCTTTCTTGTTGCGGAAAGCTATGGGTTTTTCGCCCACAAAGACATCAAAATATCCAAATGTACGAATAGAAACTGCCGGTTTAACAGCCTCCTCACCACTTACTGCAGACTCCCTGACGTCCAATTGATACAGCATAACATATCTCAATGCAGAACCACCAGGAGACTTCTGCGAACAGATTGCCTTAATCTTACGCTCTGTCTGTGTTTTGAGGTCAAAATAAGCAAATTCAGCCTCTCCATTCCTGAGAAGCTCTTTAAAATCCTCATATTTTGTACCGCTATGAGCTGTAAAATCTTCGTATGTGGCACCCTTTTCCATCAGAGCAAGCCACTCATCTTCGGCAAATCCAAAAAACTCACAAACATTCTCACTGGCATACAACGGTGTTACGAATCCATTTTTCAGCTCAAACGCAGCGACACCATCCGTGAAACGCGCTACAAGTTCCTGCATATTCTCTTTGAGAAAAGCATTTTCATCCCTCAATGCGTCAGCTTCCTGCACGTCGGCCAAACACCGGCAGCAATAAAAACTGACGGATTCATCCATTTTTATGAAAATGCCGCTATATAGTTTGACATCTCCATCTGAAGATTGCGAACGGTATGTAATCTGCAGCGGTTTTTCCCTCGACTTATAGCGCTCTTTCCGGCAGATTTTGCGGAAAAACTGCAGGACATTTTCACGGTCTTCCGGAATCACCAAACCCGCTACCCATCTGTTTGTCGCCTCCTCCATCTGCATGGAAACATTCTCAAGCCAGCGAAACATAGGAGAACCACCGCTATAAAGGCATTTTACAGTGTCCGCAGCAAAATCATACTCAAAAATTTTATCGTAGACATCCGTCAATGCCTTGAGGTACTGTCTGATTTCCTCTTCTTTCTTTGCCTGATACCTCTCCGTCACATCGATACAGATGCTCTGGAACTCTTCTATCCCTTCCTGGTTGATGCATTTGGTAATCCAACCAAAGACACGCGCTTTTGTTCCATCACAGCGTAGCAACGTCATCTCACCGGCAACAGGAGTAGAAGAAAAATATACCTGTTTTAAACTTTTAGCAAATTTATGCTGTTCCTGCATGGGAATCATTAAAAATATATCTTCTTTATATAATTCAAGATAATCAAGTTCTCCCTCCCGCACCTGAGGAAAACGCAGAAGAGCCATCATCTGCCTGTTAATATATGAAATTTTGGGCTGCTTTTGGCAGCTATACCGAATAAACCCGCAGGGAATTGTCTCATTGAGAAACTGCAGATTGCTGTTTTCATTGATAATATCGGTGATATCGGTCAGCACAGAATCCCCTACCATGCTGCCGTCAGCCAATTTTCTTGACGTGACAGTGTCGCTCACATAGACAAATACCCCCTCTTTTTTCATAAGGCGGTATTTGCATGTGAGCGTCTGCTCTTGCGATTTCAGATTATGTATAAATTCTAAATAAGCCTCCCTGTCAACCGGATGCACCAACAGGGCATAATTATCCTTCTGTTCATCCAGCAATTCATCCACCGTATACCCTGTCATGTCACAGAGATTTTGGCTTACATAATTCAGATGAACGGGTTCTGACAGGCTGTATTCGTGGAATCCACTGATATTCCTTTCCAGAATATCCTCCATACTTTGTAAACGGTTCTTCATGTCATCTCCCTGCTACCATATAATTCCAGATTTCACGCTGCTATATCTGAGCCTATGAACTTTTTCAGGTCTCCATGCCAAGAATTATACTATATTTCAAAGAGAAATGCTATCTTTATTGATTCCGCTGTACGCTTTTTTGTATTTTGCCGCTGATAGTTTTGGGCATCTCTTCCACAAACTCCACCATACGTATCCACTTATATTCTGCCAGCTGCCGGTTACAGAATTCCTTGATTTCCAATTCAAGTTCTTTCGAGGGCACATATTTTCCGCCGGGAACGATAAGTGCTTTAATTGCCTGACCTCTGAGCTTATCCGGGACACCGATGACGCTGCACTCTACGACTGCCGGATGCTCCATCAGAACATTTTCCACTTCATAAGGACCAACACGGAATCCTCCTGTCTTGATAATATCATCAAACCGTCCATGGAACCAGTAATACCCATTTTCATCCTTATACGCAGCATCACCGGTATGGTACACGCCGCCGCGCCATACATGCTGATACTGTTTCTCGTTATCAAGATATGCCGTAAAGACTCCGGGCTGCCTGCCATTTTCCGGCGGCACAATCACAACCTCGCCAATCTCACCAACAGGCACAGAATTTCCCTGTTTATCACGCAGCTCAATCCTGTAAAAGGGAGATATTGTTCCCATGGAACCTTCCACCGCTGCATTACCCTTGAAATTTGCCATCAGCAACGTGGTTTCCGTCTGCCCATATCCTTCGCAGAGCGGCAGTCCGGTACGTTCCGTAAATTTGCGAAATACCTCGGGCGCCAGCATTTCACCTGCCGTAGATGCATGTTTTAAAGTCGGCATATCAGGAATCCCTTTACGGACCAGATAACGATAAACGGTAGGCGGGGCACAAAAAGATGTTACTTTATAGCGGTTAATGACAGACGTCAGCTGTTTGGGTTCAAAATTGTCAAAATCATAAACCATCACTGCGCTGCCAACGAGCCACTGCCCATATATCTTGCCCCAGGATGCCTTTGCCCAGCCTGTCTCCGCTACTGTAAAGTGCAAACCGCCGTCCTCTGCCTGCTGCCAGTACTTTGCCGTCACAATATGCGCCAGTGGATAGGTGTAATCATGGATGACGCCTTTGGGGTAACCAGTCGTACCGGAGGTAAAATATATCATCATCGGATCTGAAGCTAAAGTATCTACACGGGAAAAACTGCTGTCAGATTCTACCATTTGAGCCGTAAGATTTTCAAAACCTTCAACATCTTCCTGCACGCACCATAATTGCGCGGACATTTCGCATTTGTTTAGTGCAGATTTAATTTTATTAGGAACTTCATCCTGCGGTGTGCACACAATAGCTTTTGCCTTGGAGGCTTTGAGGCGGTATACCAAATCACTCTCCGTCAGCATATGGGTGGCAGGAATCATCACCGCGCCCAGCTTATGAAG
>CAJUHY010000011.1:0-32257 GCA_910585895.1 uncultured Lachnospiraceae bacterium | reverse complement strand
AGTATTCATAATGACGCTTTAAGATTACCATTACTCTGTCGCCACGAACTATCCCAGCCTTTTTCCATATATTTGCCATCTGATTGCTGTATTTCCTGATATCCGAAAATGTAAAGATATGCTCCTCGTTCTCGGTGTTGCACCAGACTATCGCCGTCTTGTCAGGCGTTTCCTCTGCCATCACATCCACAACATCATAGCCAAAATTAAAATTTTCAGGATATTTGAGCGTAAATTTCTCTAAATTGCCCTGACTGTCCATTACTTCCGTACAATATCTCTGATATATGCTCATAGTTACTCCTTATTTACCACATCTGCACCAATACGGCGGAAACGTTCATAACGTTTGCCCACCAAATCAAGGTCGTTTGACAGCTCTCCTATTTCTTCTATTAAAAGTGTGCGGATTCGCTCATAAAATTCTTTTTTTCCAATATCGTCTTCCGATAAGATGCGTTCAATCACACCGAGGCTCTTGGCATCCTCTGCCGTAAGCTTCAGCCTGGCTGCCGCAATTTCCGCCTTGCTTGCATCCTTCCAGAGAATGCTGGCACACCCCTCCGGGGAAATCACGGAATACACCGCATTCTGCAGCATCCATACACGGTCGGAAACAGCAAGCCCAAGCGCTCCGCCGCTGCCGCCCTCACCTATCAGTATGGAAATGACCGGCACGCAGAGCGTAGACATCTCCATCAAATTTTCGGCAATTGCCTGGCCCTGCCCGCGTTCCTCCGCACCAATCCCACAATATGCCCCGGAAGTATCCACAAAACAGATAATTGGTCTGCCGAATTTTTCTGCCTGTTTCATCAGGCGCAGCGCCTTACGGTAACCCTCGGGGTGAGCTGCACCGAAATTGCGGTATGCACGCTCCTTAGCGGTATGTCCCTTTTCAATGGCAATCACTGTCACAGGGCTGCCCCCCAGTCTGGCAATGCCGCCGACAACTGCATGGTCGTCAGCAAACCGGCGGTCACCATGAAATTCCATAAATCCTTTAAAAATATGTCCGATATAATCAAGCCCTGTAGGTCTTTCACTATCACGGGCAAGTTTTACTCTGTTATAAGGTATCAGGCTCAAAATATCACCCTCCATAATGCATTTTCAGAAGTTCCGCCAACATTTTTTTCTGGTTTGCGCGGGCAACTATGGCATCGATAAATCCATGCTCCAACACAAATTCAGACTTTTGAAATCCCTTGGGCAGAGATTTTCTGGTCGTCTGCTCAATCACCCTCATCCCGGCAAAGCCGACTGTCGCCCCTGGTTCTGCCAGAATAATGTCCGCTTCCATGGCAAAGCTTGCTGTCACGCCGCCTGTCGTGGGGTCTGTAAGCACAGCAAGGTACAATAAACCGGAATCGCTGTGGCGTTTCACTGCCGCGCTCGTCTTTGCCATCTGCATCAGGGATAATAGCCCTTCCTGCATTCTGGCGCCGCCTGAGACCGTAAAACCAATGACTGCAAGGCGATGTCTCATGGCATATTCAAATAACAATGTGATTTTTTCACCCACGGCACTTCCCATGCTCCCCATCATAAAATAGGGATCCATGACGAATAGACAGCAATCCTGTCTGCCGATTTTAGCCAGACCACAGACTACCGCTTCCTCTTCACCGCTGGCTGCACGGACGTTCTCGACTTTCTCTTTATAGCCAGGAAAATTTAAAGGATTTCCTGCCTTCATTTCTGCAAACAATTCTTCAAAACTGTCTTTATCCACAAGCATTTTTATCCGCTGCCGCGCTTTCATGCGGAAATGATATCCACAGGGGCAGACCAGGCGGTTTGCCCAGAGACGGCTCAAGGGAATATCTTTATGGCAGTTGGGGCACTTTTTTTCCGGTTCCCCTTCATCCCGCTGTACGAGAGCCGCTGTACGACCGCCTTCCTCTAACTGGTTTTTGGGTTTTAAAAAATTTATCAAAGCCATTTCATCACCTATTTTATAATATCAAATCATAATTATATTAAATATATTCTATTTATTTTATTGTATATTTCCCATAAAAGTTAAATCATATTTTCCAGATGTGAATCTCTCATCTTCCACAATACGAAGCTGTTCTTCTATATTCGTGGCAATTCCATCAATCACCAGCTCACACAGGGACGCCCGCATTTTTCGCAACGTCTCCTCTCTGGTCTTGGCAAATACCACCAATTTTCCCAGCAAAGAATCATAATAGGGGGAAATGACAGTCCCTGCAATCAGATAAGTATCAAACCTTACAGAAGGACCTCCTGGAATATGCAGCATCTCAAGCGTCCCGCAGCTTGCGGCATTGATACGGCATTCAATGGCTGACCCCTGCATACGAATGTCTTTTTGTGTGAAATTTATGGGAATCCCAGCGGCAATGCGAATCTGCCATTTCACAAGGTCTATGCCGGTCAGCATCTCAGTGACAGAATGCTCTACCTGCAGACGGACATTCATCTCCATAAACCAGAAATTGCCATGGTTATCCAGCAAAAACTCTAAGGTCCCGGCTCCCACGTAGCCGATTTTCTTGACCGCCTCCACCGCCAACGCCATAATGTCTTTTCTTTGTTCCGCTCCAATGGCAGGAGAAGGCGTCTCCTCAATCAGCTTCTGGTTGCGCCTTTGCAGGGAACAATCCCGGTCGCCAAGGCAGACGGCATTTCCCTGTTCATCAGCAAGAATCTGCAGTTCAACATGTCGTGCTGGAAAAATATATTTTTCCAGATATACGCTGCCATCACCAAACGCCTGCACCGCCTCGCTGGTTGCCTGCAAATATGATTCATCCAAATCGTCCTCGCTGCGAACCAGGCGGATTCCCCGTCCGCCGCCGCCGGCACATGCCTTGAGCATGACCGGATAACCAATCTGCACGGCAGCTTGCTTTGCTTCTTCTAAAGACATCACCGCTTTCGTACCAGGAATAACCGTAAGCCCGGTATTTTGAATCAACTCTTTCAGTACAGCTTTATCGCTGAGCCGCTCCATATTTTCCGGATCAGGCCCGATAAACACCAGCCCGTTTCTTCGACAAAGCCGCGCAAAATGGGCATTTTCAGAAAGAAATCCATAACCCGGATGAATTGCCTGAGCTCCAGCCAAAATGGCCGCGCTGATAATCTGATCTTCATTCAGGTAACTTTCGGAAGCCTCCGGACTGCCGATACAGTAACTTTGGTCCGCCAAAGCCACATGAAGAGCATTTTTATCTGCCTCAGAATATACCGCTACTGTGGCAACCCCCATCTCTTTACAGGCACGGATAATACGCACGGCAATTTCGCCGCGGTTGGCAATCAATATTTTTGAAAACATAGTTACTCTCCCATAACTGCAAAAGAAAATTCAGCCGACACACATATTTTTTCGTCCACCGTAACTGTCCCTTCGGCAAAATAAAACGGATGCTTTGAACGTTTGATAAAGCACTGTGTTTCAATTGTATCACCAGGTTTGACCGGGGAACGGAACTTTACATTATTAAGCCCTGTATAGACAGGAAGTTTCCCTTCATCCATCGCCTCCTGCAAGAGTATACATGCTGACTGCGCCAGAATCTCGCAGAGAATCACACCTGGCACGATGGGATTGCCCGGAAAATGACCTTTGAGGAAAAATTCATCCCCGCGCACCTTATAATGCCCGATAGCAACGCCATCCTCTTCCTCTACTTCATCCAAAAGGAGCATATGCTCCCTGTGAGGCAGTATTTTCATAATATCTTCTCTATTCATGGTCTCACCTCTTAATGCGGAACAATTCGGTGCCAAATTCAACCACCTGGTCATTGGTTACACAAATCTCCGCAATGATGCCGTCTTCCTCGGCAGTGATTTCATTCATCAATTTCATTGCTTCCACGATACAAAGAGTCTGCCCCTTCTTTACATGGTCGCCAACGGCAACATAGGGGTCGGCATTTTCCGCCGGCGCTGCGTAAAACACGCCGACTACCGGAGATTTCACGCTGACATAATCTGCTGTGCCATCTGACTTGGACATTGGCGATGGAACAGCCACTGCCGCAGTTTCCGGCACTGTCACTACTTCTTTTGCCACAGCCGGAAGTGCGCGTTCCAAGCGCACAACTTTATCATTCTCCGTAATTTCCAGGCCAGTAAGCCCAAGCTCCTGCATCAGCCCTGCATATTTGCGAATCTCTGTTTCATTCATACCTACACCTTTCTAAAAGCCAGACAGGCGTTGTGCCCGCCAAATCCAAGGGAATTGGACAACGCTAATGTAATGTCTGCTTTTATTGCAGAATTTGGCACACAGTTCAAATCACACTCTTCATCCTGCTCCAACAGGTTGATAGTCGGCGGGATAATGCCCTCGTTCAAAGCCTGCAGGCAAGCCAGCGCTTCCAACGCTCCTGCCGCGCCGAGCATATGCCCGGTCATTGATTTTGTGGAGCTGACATATGCTTTCCTGGCGGTCTCTTCACCAAGCGCCTTCTTGATAGCCAGCGTTTCCACAACGTCATTCATTGGCGTGCCGGTCCCATGCGCATTTACATACACAATATCCTCTTCACTGTATCCGGCTTCGCCCATAGCATCCGTCATTGCCCGGGCTCCGCCTCTGGCTTCTGGATGGGGCGCGGTAATATGGTACGCATCACAGGTAGAACCATAACCGCAGACTTCACCGTAAATCTTTGCTCCACGCTCTTTAGCGTGTTCATATTCCTCCAATACGAGCGCAACCGCTCCTTCGCCGATAACAAATCCACCCCTGCGTTTATCAAAAGGCAGCGATGCTTCATCTGGATTTTCAGAAGTTGACAGCGCCAGCATGTTAGCAAAGCCTGCCACTGCAGAAGCGTTTATGGACGCCTCCGCGCCTCCGGTAATCACAGCATCCGCATAGCCATGACGAATCATACGCATAGCCTCACCGATTGCATTTGAGCCAGAGGCACAGGCGGTAACCGCCGGCATGGCAGTTCCCCGGCAATCATGGCGAATGGCAATCATACCCGCCGCCATATTGGCAATCATCATAGGAACAAACAAAGGGGATACGCGACGGGGTCCTCTTTCCATCAACTTGGTATGCTCTTTCTCAAAGGTTCCGATTCCGCCGATTCCAGTACCGAAGAAAACAGCAAAACGTTCGGGTTCTACAGTCCCTTCCACTCCGCTTTCATCCACGGCCTGCTGCGCTGCCGCAACGGCAAACTGCGCATAACGGTCAGTACGGAGGACATCGTTGACCTCCAGATATTCCTTAGGGTCAAAGCCTTTTACCTCTGCGGCAAGCTTAGCTTTTAACTTCTCTGTATCAAAGAGGCTGATAGAGCCTATACCGTTTTTGCCATTTTTCAGGCTTTCCCACGTATCTTTTGCATTATTCCCTACCGGGGTAATTGCACCTAGTCCGGTGACAACAACTCTTCTATTTTCACTCATATCTATTCTCCTTACATGGCAATGCCGCCGTCGACGCGCAGCACTTCTCCTGTTACATAATTCGCCGTTGCCAGATAAGCTGCCGCCTGTGCTATATCCGAGGGGTCCCCCATTCTCCCTAAAGGAACTGCTGCCAACAAGGGGTTCTCTTCCTGAGATTCTGTCATATCCGTTCTGATGAAACCAGGGGCTATGGCATTGCAGCGAATCCCGCGGGGGGCAAGTTCCTTGGCAACCGATTTTGTAAGTCCAATCAGACCAGCTTTTGAAGCTGCATAATTACACTGCCCGGCATTTCCAGTGAGTCCCACCACCGAAGAAATATTGATGATACAACCCTCCCGATTCTTAAGAAACATACCAATACAATGTTTCGTAAAATTAAATGCTCCTTTAAGATTCGTGTCAATAACTGCAGTAAAGTCTGTTTCTTTCATCATGGCACAGAGACCATCTCTGGTAATTCCGGCATTATTGACCAAAATATGCACCGTGCCAAAATCTGCTTTGATATTTGCCACTGTCTGTTTGACTGCTTCAAAATCAGATACGTCACATTGATAAGATTTTGCCTTTATACCGTAATTTTCCTGGCAATTTTTACATACATTTTCCGCTGCAACATTATTACCGGCATAAATTACTGCTATATCCGCGCCAAGAGAAGAAAGTTTACAGGCAATAGCCTCACCGATTCCCCTGGATGCACCTGTCACAACTGCAACCTTTCCCTTTAACATACTCCTACCTCCGCTAAATATTCTGTAACTGTGCGGACCGCCACCTGCGGGCTGATTCTCTTAATCATATTGGCCAGCGTCTTGCCGGGACCTATTTCAATAAATGTATCTGCTCCCTGAGCGACCATATTGCAGATAATCTGTTCCCATTTAACCGGACTGCAAATCTGTCTTGACAATAAATGCACAACATCATCCGTATATGGCGCAGACGTCATATTAGAATAAAGCGGCACGCTTCCTTTTGTATATGGCGCAGCTTCCAGTTCACTGGCAAACGCCAACGCTGCTTCTTCCATAAACGGAGAATGAAATGCTCCTTTAACTTTTAATGGAATCGCTCTGCCTCCGGCTTTTTTTACTTCTGCCATAAAATTTACCATCTGTGCTGACAGACCCGAAACTGCAATCTGTCCAGGTGCATTGTAATTGACTGGATATACATCTGAAAATCTCTGACAGATTTCTTCCACCTGCTGCGCTGTCAGCTTGACAACAGCTGCCATCATTGTATCGAATTTTTCCGCTTCCCGCTGCATCAGTTCCCCGCGCCTGCATACCAGCTGAAATCCTGTTTCATGTTCAAAAATACCGGTATAGGTAGCTGCCGCTACTTCTCCGAGGGAAAAACCCGCCGCAAAATCAGCAAAAATTCCTTTTTTATGTAAAACCATAGCCGCTGCCAGTTCAAATGCAAACAGACACGGCTGTGTATTTTTTGTCTCTTTTAACTCTTCTTCTGTACCTTCGAAACACTGGGATGATGTGCCGGGGCGCAGCCGGTCGCACATGGCAAAAACTTCTGCTGCCGCCGGATATTTTTCTGCAAGCTCCCTGCCCATCCCCGGATACTGGTCTCCCTGACCAGAAAAAACAAATGCTATTTTACCCATTGCGCTGCCCTCAGAAGGATAGGTTCTGCTTCCTCCATTACTTCCTTAATAATTTCAGCGGCAGGCTGCTCTTTTTTCACCATTGCCGCAATCTGCCCGGAAAGGAAACAGCCTTTTTTCATATCTCCCTCCTGTACGGCCAGGCGAAGGGCTCCGGTTCCAAACGCTTCTAATTCTTCGTCCGGCAATCCTCCGAATTCAGCTTTCGCATAGTCTCTGGCAAACTGTGTACGCAGACTGCGCACAGGATGCCCCAACCGTTTGCCTGTAACCATCGTGCAGAGGTCGCTTGCCTTAATGATCCGCTCTTTATATGTGGGATGAATGCTGCATTCCTGCGCACTCAGAAAACGCGTTCCCATCTGTACGCCGCACGCTCCTAACATAAATGCTGCCGCTACGCCCCTGCCATCAGCTATGCCTCCGGCTGCAATCACAGGCAGCGTAGTCGCATCGCAAATCTGCGGAACCAGAACCATCGTGGTAAGTTCACCTACATGGCCGCCGCTCTCCCCGCCTTCAGCAATGAGGGCAGAAGCGCCAAGACGCGTCATTAACTTTGCCAACGCAACCGATGCCACTACGGGAATCACCTTAATGCCGGCTTGTTTCCAGGCTTCCATATATTTGGAAGGATTTCCTGCTCCGGTTGTGACGACTTCTATTTTTTCTTCTATTACAATCTGCGCTATTTCGTCCGCAAAAGGACTCAGCAGCATAATATTCACACCTATGGGTTTGTCGGTAAGTGACCTGGCAGCCGTAATCTGCTCCCTGACATAACTGCCCGGCGCGTTTCCGGCCGCAATGATACCCAGACCGCCGCCCTCAGATACGGCAGCGGCCAGTCTACCATCGGCAATCCAAGCCATACCACCCTGAAATACCGGGTATTGAATGCCCAGCATTTCACAAATCTCTGACTTAATCATAATTTTTAACCCTGCTTGCTCTGGATAAACTTATCCAAATCTTCAATTGTCTCAATCTTTTCATCCAGTTCAATCTCAATACCGATTTCATCTTCCAGTTCCATCAAAAGTTCTACCGTATCCAGAGAATCAATCCCCAGGTCAGAAAACTTGCTTTCCGGTTTCACGATTGCTACATCGCAACCAGTACGTTCTGCAACAATTTTTGCAATAGCCTCAAAATACATAATCTATTCCTCCAATCACTTTTTCAAACAGCCTTTGACTGCTTGCTGATGGCATTATATACCAACGAGTGTTCCAGCAAATTGCCCATAGAGTTCCCAGAGCGTTCCACAACTGAATAATTTTACTGTATCCGCTAAAAAAGAGAGACCCTGTAAAAACAGTTTCTCTCTCAATAAATACGTAAATGAATTATTCCTCTATTTCCGTCCAGCTTTCCATCTCATGCCCCAATTGTATGCCTTATCCAATGCCTCATGACCCGGAAAGAACTGAACAAGCTTCTCGACACTGAACGTCTGGTCATTTTGGTTCTCAAACAACGCCAGGCCGCACATAACATTGGAAGAATTATAGGAATCCATCTGTACAATGAGGTCTTCTGCACCTGGATACTTAATCGTAACAATCGCATCCGCCTGCTTCCAATTAGCGACCCCTTCATATATGAACGTATAAACAAGGATTCTCTTAATCTCTGCAATTTTATTACCATTAATGCGAAGGTTTTCGCCTGCTGCAGCCGCACCGGTTCTGTCATCACCGTCCAAAGAAATAAATGGCGGCTGATTGAGCGAGCCAAAACAGTTGCCTAACGCCTGAACTGTTCCCTTTCTTCCATCTTTCAATTCAAAAAGACACCCCAAATCCAGGTCTATCCCTTTATTTCCTCCCATCAGACTGGAAAAGAAGCCTTGTTTTACCGGCTTTGAGTTCCAGTTCAGATTAACAAGAATCTCTCCAAGACCCGCAGAAGATTTCTTCTCCAGACTTACCTTCTGTCCCTTCTGTAAGTTAATAGCCATAAGCTGCCTCCTTTATAGATTTCTATTAACAGAATACCACATAATATTTAAACCTTCAACAAAATCCTCCCATGGTAAATCAAGGCTGTGCACAAACTTTCCATGCACAGCCCCATTTTATGCTTTATTTAACAGTGAGCGTAATTTTTTTCGTTTTTTTGTTAAACGTCTTGATGGTGATAACAGTCTTACCTTTCTTCTTCGCCTTCACCTTACCCCTGGCATCTACCGTGGCAACTTTCTTCTTTGAGGACGTATAGGTAATCTTACTTGCCGTTCCCCTGGGTAATGTCACCTTAAAGGCTGCCGACTTGCCTTTTTTCAAGGTTACCTTGTTTTTCTTCACTGCTTTCTTGTTAAAAGTAACCTTGGAAATCTTCCCCGGCGCTTTTTTCACGGTAATCTTAAAGACCTTCGCCTTATTTCCCGCTGCCGGAATCGCCTTGACCGTAACGGAACCTGTTTTTTTCGCTTTCACAGAGCCCTTGGCGCTGACTGTGGCAATATTCTCATCGGAACTCAAATATGTGCAGTTCCTGGTCTTCACAGAGAATGTCTCTCCTACGCCCAGCGTCACTTTCTTGGTGGAGGAAGCGCCAAGTCGTACAAGTCCTTTCGCTGCCGTATCCAGATTATTCTTTGCTGTATCTACCTGGACCTGTGTGGCTTTTGCATCGTTTGCAATATTCTGTGCCGCTGTTAGCGCAGCCTTAAACCTCTGCCAGCTTGCGGGTGTATAGTCAATCTGTTTTTTTGCCGCTGCCGCTACAATGGAGCTGTTAAGAGCAGCTTTAGAAACTACTGACGGCGTTGGTTCTGGACCCGGTTCTGGTGTCACTGCCGGCTTCTCTGTATGATTGACTTTGACTACGGTGAGCGACATTGCCGGTACTTCATACGTCATGCTCTGCCCGCTAAGCGTCTTCTTGGTCGTGACCGGCGCAACCTTGGTCTGGTTTGCCATCGTGTTCATATCCATGGCATTGCCGGACAGGCAGATTAATTCCACCTCCGAGCCGTCTTTTATGCCCGGATAGTTGAGGGTAATCTCCTTGGAGAAATCTGCATGGTTCACCAATTTCGTATAGAGATAGTAATCATCCTCAGAAGTTACATAGTATAAGTCTGTCTGATGTCCCGGCTTCTTGTCAAAAGCAGCAGTAACGTCATTGTATTCCTCCAAAGTCGTATCAATGATATGCTTGCCGTAATTATTGGAGTACATGGTCTGCACATAGTAACTCGGCGTACCGTAACTCTCAAAAGCATTAAATTTAATCAGGTTATAATCCCAGTCGCGGCAGCCCTCGCGCTCAAACAATGGCGCATAGGATGCATGGCGGACAATATCGCCGTTGCGCTCAATACCGGTCATGTAAGCAGCCTCACTGATTGCCGTGTCAAGCACATTTTCCGTAGTTGAGGTCAGATGGCCCGCATATTCACCGATAAATACATTGCTGCCGCCCTCATCCAGGCGTTTGTAGCTGTCATAGACATAATCCTCGTTCAGAAGCGTGTTATCTTTATCTCCCGCATAGTTGATATAGTAATGCTCGTCTACCAGAGTCTCCCCCGGCATTGTACTGTTTACCCACTCCCATGCCGCCGATCGGCTTGAATAGAATGGGCCCGCAGAAGAAATCAAGTTAATCTTCCTGCCGGGATAATGCTCTTTGACATATTTTTCCACATAGTCTTTTATCCATTTAAAGTTTGCATAATAGGAAACGCCTTGTGATGGCTCTTCCCAGTTCTCATTGCCAATGCCCACATAATTCAAGTCAAACGGCTTGGCATGGCCGTTCTCTACACGTTTCTTCGCCCACTCTGCCTGTGTCGTATCTGAGCTGTTGGGGTCACCCCAGCAGTAGTCAATCAGATGGGTCGCATGGTCTGCAAACGGTTTCAGCTGTTCTCCGCTGGCTGACACATTTGCCGCCTCGGTAAACTGACAGAAAATGCCTGCGCTCAAAATTGGAAATGCCTGTGCCCCCAAATCTTCGCAGAGCGTGAGAATCTCATGGTAACCAAACTGATAGGACATCATATAGCCGTAATTTTCCTGAGCTGTCCCATAATTAACAGATTTCCATGGACTGCCCCAGTAGCTTCCAATCGCCCTTCTCGCTTCCAGAGGACCAACGGAATCTTCCCAGTTGTAATAGCCGTCCGTGCCATAGCTTCCCTCAATGACGCAGCCTCCCGGGAAACGTATGAAGCTTGGTTTCAGTTCCTGCAGTTTCTCCACAAGGTCTTTGCGCAATCCTGCGCCGTAGGAATAATTCTTATTGCCGTAACCATAGCCGTCGGTCGGAATCAGGGATACCATATCAATATACATCACGTCGGCAGCGCCAGCCCCTTCAAATGTCAGCGCCAAAGTTCCAAGCTTCTGGGCATTTCCTGTCAAAGTTGCCTTAACCTTCCGCCAGGTACCGTCTTTCTGTAAATCCAAAGCCGCCTCATTGGTAAGCGCATTCCCCGCATCGTCCACAACCTTCACTTTCACCGTTCCGGCGTACGCACTGTCCGCTTTCATATACATAGAGAAATCGTATTTCATGCCGCTGCGGATTGCCATTGCAGATTTATCCAAAGTTGCCCTTCCTACAAATCCATGGTTGGACAGCGTCTGATTTCCGGTAATCTTAGCATAATTCTTATTATTCCGATTCAATCCGGCAGTCCGTTCCACCACAAAATTAGCCGCATTGCTGCTGTTCCAATGGAGTTTCCAGGAATTCTGGTCACCCTTGACCTCCGGCGACGTCGTGGAATGCAGATTCTGGTAATTCTCGAAAGAGTTATTCTTGACCAACTCTGCAGACAGCCCGCCGTCAGCCGCGCTGTTAATATCCTCATAGAATACGCCAAACAACTCCTGACTGATGTCCACGCCTTTCTTCGTGCGGTCAATCGTCATCGCATACTCTGTCACCTTGTCAGACAATACCAGAAATTCAATGTCCTTGCTTTTCTTAATATCTGGATTATCCGCCTTGCTGCAGGTAGCCGTCAGCGTGACTTTCGTATCCTCAGACGGCGGCGTAATCGTGCCGTCATCTGCAACGATATCCGTATTCTTGCTCTTCCAGGTAACATTTACCCGCTCATTCATGGCTTTTGCCGGAAGCGTCAGCTTATCACAGATACGGCTGGCAACCCTTCCCTTCCTGACTTCTGGAATCGTTAACGAACCAGCTGCTGCCGCTACCACGAACTCATCGCTGACATCTGAATACACTTTCCAGCGGTATACGCCAAGGGAGTCGCCGGCAACCGTCATGTACATGCGGATAGCTTTGGTAGTAACCTCTTCAATCGTTATCTGGTTATATTGGTCATATTTAGAATAATTCTTCCTATGGGACTTTATCTCGGCATCTTGCCATGAGCCGCTCACATCCTTGTACTGGAACCGCACCTTAGAGGGAATCTTCATCCCGGCATCGCTGCCATACCAGTAAACCTGGAAGGTCTTAGTCGTCACTTCCTCATCCCAGTCATACTGCAGCCAGCATTCCTGACCTGCTGCATGGCCAGTTCCCCAGTTGCCCCAGCCTTTGCCATTACCGCCATCGGAACGTGTCGGCTCAAAGCTTTCATCATTGATGCCATATAAGTTCTCCCAGGATGACGTATGGTTCTCGTGGGCGCTTGGCACCGCATAGACTGCCACATCCGGCAAATTCAAATCCGGGCTCGCTTCTTCCGGCGTTACCACCTCCGGCTTCGGGAAATCCGCCGGTATCTCACCAATCAGATTCCAGTCAAAGACCGCCACCGGCATATTATTTGTATGCTGCATTGTTACGCGGATGGCAGAAGTGGTAACTGCCTCAAACTCATAAGTCTTCTTGACATTTCCCTCAAATGTCCAAGTTCCTTTTCTCGTAACCGCTTCCCATGTCCCGGCAGCATTTCTATATTCTGCTGTGATATTCGCCGGTGTCACAACACCGCCCGTATCATCATAAAATTTGATGGTCATTCCGGTAAGCGTTGCTTTACGAGTGCCAAAGTCGTATTTCATCCATTGAGGGCGTGCAGTAATCGCTGTATCTCCATGCGCATTCCAGAACGACTGTCCGCCATCAGACTCATCCGCAAACAAATCCGGTCCCATGCCATAATTATAAAAATTCACCGAGGGGGTCGCATAATCGCGGAGTGTCGGATTATCCATATCCTTCCACTTATCTGCCGTCCCCAACATTTCCCCTTCTTCCGCCGCCATCACGACTGCCGGCGCCGGTGATGCCGGAATAGAGGTAAACATCAATGCCCCAGCCAACAGCAAACTTGCCGCGCTGCGTAATTTTTTCCATTTCATATACCTTCTCCTTTCATTTGCTATGCAGGATTCCCAATCCATTCCGCTAAATATTATTAATTATATCAGGCAGTCCCCCATCACTAAATGAAAGGATTTTAAGGTTATAGCAAATATTTAAGGCACAGAACAGAATGCTGCCTTTTCATTGACATCATACATTCTATCCATGCCCTACACCGCCAAATCTTTCCTTGCATACGCAACATGGGCAATACTCACACAGGCAGCCAGCACAACCGCTCCCAATGCAGCTGCTTCCACATAGATTTCCCCTGAACTGAATAAATCGGCAGCGTTCGCATAAGAGAATGGTCCAAACAGCTTGTAGTCAGACAAATCCGGGATTACACGCGCCATCAAATCATATGCGTAAAAAAGCAGCACTGCTCCCAACGCCAGTCCCAGTTTATTTTTCCTCTGGAATGCAGACACGCCAAAGCAGATTCCGGCAATCTCAAGCTGCATCAAAACCTGCATCCCATGATACAGAAAGAATTCCTGCAAATCCATGTCCTCACCCAAAACAACTATGCCCACAAGATACAGTGAAACGCAGAACAAATTGAACAGCAAAATATGGGACATTACGGCAGACCATTTTGCCATCACTACCTTCCCTCTTGCTATCGGCAGAGAAAACAGGAACTCACTGGTATGCCCATCTTCTTCCTTAGACAGCATATTAGCGCTGATTACCGCCGCAAACATGGCTCCGCCCAGTCCATGGATAGTCCCCACTTCCGTAGCGTAGAACCCTCCAAGCGTAGCCATGCTTAACTGGCTCATGCCGAACGCATCCGAAAACGCCCCCATGGAGGCAAAACTTTCCGTCATCCCCTCCATGCTTTCTTTCAAACTGGAAAATAACAGGATACACAGTACCCCCACACCGCCTACGCACAAAGCCCAGATAAACAGGCTTTTTATATATTCTCTTATCTCATGTCTGTAAATTGTAAACACAGCAATCCTCCTACATTAATTTGTGCGGGTTTAAGTTTTCTGACAGCCTATTCCGTCTCCGAATAAAAGTGCATAAATATTTCATCAAGAGAAGGTTCCTCAATCAAAATATCCTCAACATTATACCCTGCCAGCGTTTGCAGCAATTCATTCATGTCACCTTCATAAATATAACTCTCCTGTCTGCCATCCCGGAAAAGTTTCACTCTCTTGGCATTTGTCCTCGTGAGGTTCGCAACAGAATCTACGCACTGCAGCTTTCCCTCTTTCATAATTGCCGCACTCCTGCAGTAGCTTTTTATTTCAGAGAGCACATGGGTGGATAACATGCAGGTTGCCCCCTCTGCCACATACTCCTGAATCAGCTTGAAAAATTCACTCTGCATCAGCGGGTCCAATCCACTGGTGGGCTCATCAAATACAAATAATTTCGGTTTGTGCTGCATGGCGCAGACGATACCGACTTTTTTGCGGTTCCCCAGAGATAAATCACTGATTTTCTTATCTACATCCACCTGCAGCCGCTCACAGAGCTTCTGCGCCTCCTTACGGCAGTCTTTTTTCCTCACATCGGCAGCCATCTGAATGATATCTTTAACCTTCAGCGCCGGATAAAACATCGTTTCCGAGGGCATATAACCAATTTCCCTCAAAATTGTCTCCTTTTCCCTGCAGATATCCTTGCCAAAGATATGGATGCTGCCGGCCTGAAACCGTATGAATCCCAGCATGGAACGGATAGTCGTGGACTTGCCGGCTCCGTTGGGACCGAGGAAGCCAAAAATATCCCCTTCCTCCACTGCAAAACTCACGTTTGCCACTCCCCGGTGTTTTCCGTAACTCTTGGTCAGGTTATCAATTTTAATCACGCTGCTCATGTTCCGCCCTCCTTGCCTGAAACATTTTTAAATTCTCATTCATAATTTTATCATCAATTTTCCGCTTCGATTTATAGACTATGAAAACACAAACATAAAGAAAAACCACATACGCAAAAAATAACATACTGACCCATACCGCCCTGCCAAACCAGCCCGCATAAAAAGAAATACCCGCGTAAATGATAGAGCAGAGCACAAGATACAGGCTCTCTTTCACTCCCAGCCATTCTCCCTCGTCAAACCCCGACAAGAGATAAATCTGTACATATCCCATCGCATAAGTCAGAAAAATCATCTCCGCCATATGAAGAATACTGGCATGTACGCTCCCTGACAGCAGCCGGTACATGCAATAGAAAAACAAGATTGCAAAAAAATAGAGACATGCTTTAAACTCAATTGCTATTTCAGTTGCCAGATAGCGTTCCCATACGGACAGCTTTTTCCTGTGTTTATTCATCTTCCCTGCCCCCCTTTAACCTTTTTCGGAAATTAGAAGCATATGTCCTGGATATCATCACATGTTCCCCATTGCACATAACCGCATCAATGCGGTTAGAGGGCAGACTCTTTAGGCTTTGCACCTTATCAATATTGATTATCATAGATTTGCTGCAGCGGAAGAAATTGACAGTATCCAGGAACCGCTCCAATTTACTCAGCGTATCATCCATAGCAAACACGTCCTCGCTGGTATAAGCAAAGGTTCTGCCGTCCACACTCTCAATATACAGGAGTTTATCGACCTCTAACACTACGCGCGTCTTTTCTTTCCATCCTGTAAGCTTACCCTGAGTCCCATGCAGGAGTTTCCATATCCGCTCCACTTCCGGCGTCATCTGGCAGTACCGCAGTATGACCTCATCCTCGCCCTCAGGGATTTTTTCCATCGTAAATTTCAACCTTACTGCCTCCTATGGAAATTTACTTTCACAGCATTCCAGAAGATAAATAACGTTCCATTTGTCCTCTGCAAGTATCTGCCTTATCTTACCAGGTATCTGCGCAAATGGCAATTCCAATATCTGTAAACAGCACTTTTTTAACAGTAAAACGCAGTAAAAAGAGCTGGACTGCTCATCCCTTACTCCTTTTCCTGAAAATACTGCTGCCTGCTTCTTGTCAGAATACTGGGCTTTAACAAAAATTTCGGAAATTCCTAAGAAAAATAATTAGATAGCTTAAAGAACTGGCAAAAGAACCCGATACATCTTACAGACAACACAAACTGGTAAATGTCCATAGAGAAATATAACAAAAATGTGAGGAGGGAAACGAATGACGAATATCACACAAGTGCTGGATTCCATGGAAAACGCCCTCAGGCTGCAGATTCAGGCGGGTGCAGAACGAAGAGCGGCCAAAGCGGAACGCGAACAAGAGGAGTTCAAGGAAAAGCTTTCACGCGCCGCTGCCAGCAAGATGGAACTGGAAAGCATATCATCAAATCTGAAAGGCTCCGAAGATGCTGTGCGCAGAGACCAGATGATGGCAATGATAATGGCTGGATTCTAATATGAGATTTCCCTATAGGAAAGTTCTTTTCTTTAGAAAAAATCGGTACTACGAACATTAATTGTCCGTGGTACCGATTTTTCTGATATTATTTACATTGTCTGCAGCATAGTGCGCAGCAGCATGATATGGTATTCTTCATCACGGATAATCCTTGCCAGCACTGCATTTACACAGTCGTCTTTTATCATCTTAATATGCGCCTCATATTGGGCAATCGCTGCTTTTTCAGATTCTATATCTGCCAGCAGCATGTTTTTAAGATTTTCAGGAATCTGCAGGTATTCCGGCGTCCACATCTTCGCCCCGCCGTTACGGTATTTGGCCACAAAATTAATGTTTCCTCCCAATAAAACAATCAATTCTCCTAACTTCTGCAGATGCATCATCTCCGCCATGGCAATCCCCAGCAGAGTCTTTGCCACAGGACATTTCTCACAGGACAGGCGGTTCTCATTGTTGATGTACTGGGTAATTGCTGACATCTCAGAGACTGCGCCGCAATAGTCAAGGCTGAGCAGGTTGGCATAGGATAGATTTTTCCCTCTCACCTGAATTGGAGGATACGGCAAATCCATCATTATCGGCTTGATTCCCATAAAATTGCAATCGTTTACTAATGTATTTCCCTTATTTTCCATACCGAAAACTCCTATCTGTCATTCTATAGGATTAAGGACATTATAATGCCTTAACCTTTATATGATAGTATATTGGAGTTTCCAAATCTTGTGCATTGCCACGCTGTACTAGGCGATAAATAGCACGCCCAGCGTACCCGGCCCGCAGTGGCTGGAAACAACGCCGCCTGCCCGGGTCTCTAAGATTTCACCAAATACAGACAAGCTTTGCAGATAATCTGCAACTTCCTGCACTAAAGCAGCGTCACAGCCGGAATGCGTAATAAATACACGTGCAGGACGCGCTGTTTTCAATTCTTCTTCCATATCCTGTGCATACGCTTTCACCACCTTGGCAATGCTGCCGCGGTACTTCTTTGCCACCTCCATCTTACCGTCAGTAACCACAATCTTAGGATGAAGCTTAAGCATCCCGCCTGCCAATGCTGCTACCCCGCTGCATCTGCCGCCGCGATGCAGGTAAGTGAGCGTGTCCACCACAAAACTGCTGCGAACCAGCGGGCGCAGTTCTTCCAATCTCTCTAAAATCTCTGCCGCACTCATGCCCTCATTCGCCATACAGGCAGCTTCAATTACAAGCAGTCCGATTCCGGTAGACAAATTCTTGGAGTCAAAAGCAAAGGCTCTGTCACCAGCAGCCAATTCTTCAATGGCAAGACGCATGATATTCAAAGATGAAGACATCGTTTCCGAAATTGAAAAGCATAACACTTCATTGCCGCCTTCCAACAGTTTGCCAATCTTCTCCACCGCATCCTCTATGGCGGGAGCAGCCGTCTTTGGTGTACTCTTATTAGCATCGCACCAGCGGAAAATTTCATCCGGGGTCACTTCCACCCCATCTCTGTAATCTCCCTCTCCCATCAGCACATGCAGCGGAAGAATTTCGATGCCATATCTTTCTGTTAACTCCTGTGACAGGTCACAGGTACTGTCAGACAAAACTTTAACCATAATCTCTCTCTTTTCTCTGATTATTTTAGATATTAACAATACTAATATACCTGTTATGTCCTTATTTTTCAAGGAGAAAAAGACCCCCAGACAATTTCCATCGTCTGGGGACCTTAAAAAGGGAGTTATTCCTCATCTATGTATTATGAGGGCTATCCAATATAAAATTACTTTCCTGACTTTCCAATGCTTCTGATCCCTCTGTCTGCATCGGTTGATTCTTTCCTTCTGACTGGTTCGGTATCTCTTCCTCCGGTGGACTGAAGTCACCGGTCTGACCTGGCTCTTCCTTCACCGGCTGTATGGATGCCTCCTTTGGCTGGTCGGGAGAAACCACCTGACCAGGTATTTCTTTGTCCGGCTTACCGGAACTTTCCGATTGACCTGACTGTCCTGGCGTTACCATTCCCGGCTGACCGGAATTGCCCGGCTGTCCCGGAGATACCACTCCCGGGCGCTCTGATTCATTCTCACTTCCAGACTGTCCAGCATCCTGAGGTGGGTCTAAAATACCGCCTGAACCTGATTGGCTGCTGCTACCCGGCTGTACCGAAGCGCCTCCTGAGCCTATTGGCTGCCCGCCTTCCTGCTGTACCGAAGCGCCATTCGTATCGGACGGAACGGCTTCTCCTGCCTGTGCAGGGTCAGCTGCACCCGCCGAACTGTTTGGTTTCTCAACTTTTTGGTTCCCTGTATTCCCTTCTTCACTCTTCATATCTTCCTGAGGAGCCGGCTCTTCGCTGCCGGGCTTCCCAGATGGTTTCTTTCCAGATTCCTTCGTATCATTTATATTTTTATCTGATTCCTCTTGCCGATTTCCTTCTCCCTGCGTACTTTCCTCCGGCTTCTTCTCAGAGCCTTCCGACTGTGATGTATTCCCTGGTTTGGGCAATTTATCCTCTTTCTTCTGCCCAGAAGCACGCTCTTTTTCAGATGCATCTGACAATTTCAACTCCAGGGAAGTATAATCCTGGCAATACTGAATCAGTTCATTTACAGACATCTGCTGCACTTGGCTATCATCTAATCCACAGCTCTTTTTCAGTTCTGTTTCCAGGCGCTTACGTCCCTTCTCCCTGGAACTCCTTTGAACCTCCTGAAAAGCCGTCGTCACGCCAGAGACCTTCAACTCTGTCAGTTTGCGGTCGATCCCTTCTCCCAGCGTACGTTCCAGATTTTCACAAATACCTTTATCCCTCGCAGCAAGCGTCACCAGAATTCCTCCGTTTTCACGGAGATAAGATTTCTCTACCACATCCTGGATGAGCACATCCACCAGTTCCTGCACGGTTCCTTTTTCCCACTTCAACTCTTTTACAACATCTTTTCCATCCTGATTTAATCCCTTTAACCGTTTTACCTGATGCGACTCGTCCATCTCAACCTGAATGCTGGGGTTGATATCGAGAACCATGAACACGGACTTCTCTTTCTCTCCCAACATGCCAAAAATGCATAAAAAGATGATTGCCAGGCTTGCACACAGAGACATTGCATATTTGGGAAACCTTCCCATATAAAATTTTCCGCTCGCGGAAGGCTTCTCTGTTTCTGCCTCAGACCAAACAACCTCCTGTTTCCTGCTCTCTTCCAACACTGCTTCAAATAAATCTGGTGACAGTTCCGAAAACCCTTCCTCTATTCTCTTTTTCAATTCCTTCTTTTTCATAGCTTCTCACCAAATTCCTTCTGCAATTTCCGAATCCCTCTGTGATACCGCGCCATCACAGTTCCCAGAGGCATCTCCAGCAGCTTTGCGATTTCCCTGTGCTTGAGTCCGCCGATATTATGCATGATAATCAGATTTCTGTCTTCAGCAGAAAGATGCGCAAACATCATTTCCAAAATAATCCGATTCTCCACATCAGACATATCTTCAAAACCCAGCGCGCCCTCCAAATCCTCAAAATTGACCTCTGTCCCTTTGTTTTTCCGGCATTTCATCAGAAAAAGATTCTTGGCAATCTTCATCATCCATGCCATGGGATTTCCCTGCTCCCGGTACAGATGGCAATTTTTATAAACCTGGACATAAGTATCCTGCAATAAGTCCTGCGCATCTTCCCTGTTCATAGTATAGGAAAGGAGGAATGCATAGAGCGGCTTGTATGTAATATCATACAGTTCTCGAAACGCTTCCTGTTCTCCTTGCATAATACGTTCAAATATACGGGCATCTATATGGACTTTACGTTTGGGAGTGTCTTCCTGCATTGGGATACCCCTTTCCATACCTCACTCTCACTGAAGAATGAGTGCAAATTCTACCGTAATACATCTATCCATTTCCCATAAAAAGCACCTCCTTGAATTATCTGATACTTAGACAATGCAAAAGAAGTACTTTTTATTGCGGAAAATTTAAAAAAATTATTCTATTTTTTAATTATACTGTCTGCCTGCCATGATGTCAATTTTTATCAGCCAAAATCAGCTGCAAATCGTCTATTTGTTCCTGAATAGACTTGCCGATATCTGTATCCCGCACCCGGATTCTCTTCTCCTCCGTCTCAAAAATATCCGTGCTGGACTCAATATCCTGATTCTCCTCCAAAACCTTTTTGATGCTCTCAAACGGCTCATGCGCTTTCAGCCGCATTCCATGGGAGTTGTATATCAGGGTATATCCCGCAATGCCAGTCTCCTTATGGTAGGCTTTGCAGAACCCGCCGTCAATAATAATCAGCTTTCCATTTGCACGCACCGGAACCTCACCTTTGCTGACCTTGACAGGCGTATGTCCATTGATAATGTGGGACATTGGGGAAAAAAGTCCAAATTCCCGCAAAATCATATTGCAGATATATTCCTTATGATAATATTCATAATATGGATTCCGCTTCTCCACCTTTATCTCTCCATCCTCAAGATACGTGCGCTCAAATGTTTTTATTTTCCTGCCGGAAAGCGGAGAATTCTGTCCTGCCCACAGATAGAAGAGAAAATCTTCTTCCGCTTCTCCCGCGGCAGACAGGCAGACCTTACGCACTGCCGCATCTGCGAAATCCAGATACTCTTTGCCCTTACATACCTTATCACCCAGTTGGATTCCCTCGAAGTTCCCTTCCTCATCAAGAGGAATGCAGCCATGGTACAAGAGATTGCCGTTAAACTGGCGGTACATCCCCCCCTTCTCACAGAGGAAACGTACATGTTGATGCAGCCTGCCGCTATTCAAAAACGATTGCCGCAAATCCGACAACACTTCTTCTTCCTCCTCCGTCAGCCGATAAGGGTCCTGCCGGTCCACAGTGGGAAAATCCTTGCGGTTCAGCGGATATTCCCTGCCCTCAATCATCACCGTACCTTTCGCATAATCAATTTTCTCCAGCATTCGCCGGTCATCCATCTGGTATTCAGGATGTCTGGCAATAATCTGCCCTTCCAGTTTAAATAAGATTACCGATATTGCCTGCTGTGCGGCGTCCATAACATCCTCATCCTGATACCAACGTCCGGCAAACACTACCAACGTCCGCAGACTGATTCCATAACCGCTCTCGAGCGCCTGAATATTGTGGTAACGTATATTATTCCTGACTACCGTTGCCACGCAGGCAGGAACGCCCGCCGCTGCCCCCATCCACAATACGTCATGATTCCCCCACTGAATGTCCAGGGAATGGTACTGCATGAGCAAATCCATAATCTTCTCTGGATGTGCCCCCCGGTCATAGATATCCCCCACGATGTGGAGATGGTCTACAGCAAGGCGCTTAATCAATTCTGCCAGTGCAATAATAAATTCGTCCGCCGCATGGATGTGGATAATCGTATCTATAATCTGTCTGTGGTATTCAATCTGGTTATTATCCTCATCCACCTGCATATGCAAAAGCTCATCTATGATATAGGCAAATTCCTCAGGCATTGCTTTGCGGACTTTGGAGCGGGTATATTTGGAAGAAACATATTTTGCCACCGTAATCAAATGCTGCAGCGTCACCCGATACCAATCCTCCACAAGAATCCCCTGCTCCTTTAAAGCATTCAGCTTCTCTGCCGGATAATAAATTAAGGTACAGAGCTCGTTTTTCTCCCGCGGGCTCATCTGCTCGTCAAAAATCCGCCCAACCTTCTCCTTGATGACGCCGGAACAATTATTGATGATATGGCAGAATGCCTCATACTCCCCATGGAGGTCGCTCATAAAATGTTCCGTGCCCTTGGGCAGATTCAATATGGCGTTCAGGTTAATGATTTCCCGACATGCCGCCTGCCTGGTGGGATACTCCTTTGATAAAAGCTGCAGATATTTCTCTTTAACTCTCTCCATGTCATCCTCCATTCTATGCTATCTACATAACCTCTTTCTTAAAATATGAAACCTCGCAAATCCTAACAGAAGCCTATTCCGCACCAGCCAAAGCAGAGTATACAAATACCCCTGCAGCCAGACGCACTGCGGGGCATTTTACATCTATCACATTAACCAATGATAGTTCTTCTCACATAATCTATATTTCCTGCTGACATGCTGAATTCATCCAATCCCAGTTCGAGCAGCTTAGCAACCGCATTCACATCGCCTGCCAATTCTCCGCACATACCCACCTTGCGGTTATATTTATGACCTGCCGAGATGATAGCTGCTATTGCCTTTACTACCGCGGGATGGCAAGAATCATAGCGTGAAGCAATTTTTTTGTTCCCACGGTCCACTGCCAGTATGTACTGTGTCAGGTCATTTGTCCCTATACTGAAGAAATCTGCCTCTCTGGCAAATTCCTCAGCCAGCAGTACGCTCGCCGGTGTCTCCATCATCATCCCTGTCTCAATTCCCTCATCAAAGGCAACATGCTCCTTTCGCAGCTCCTGCTTACATTTCTCGACCATTTCTTTCGCCTGTACCAGTTCTTCCACCGAAATCATCATCGGAAACATAATGCGGATATGCCCAAACGCACTCGCACGCAGAATGGCACGCAGTTGTGTGCGGAACAAATCCGGCATATCCAGAGAAATACGGATGGCACGCCAGCCCAGAAAAGGATTTTCCTCATCCTCAAATTCGTAATACGGCAGTTTCTTATCTCCACCGATATCTAACGTGCGAATTGTGACCTCCCTGGGGCAAAGCTCCGCCGCTTCCTTGTAGACGGCGAACTGCTCCTCCTCCGTGGGAAAGTGCGTGTTCTCCATATACAGGAACTCCGTGCGAAACAGCCCAACTCCATCAATATTCTTATCCAGGGCAAGTCTGATTTCCTCAGTATTCCCCACATTGATACAGAGGGAAATACGTTTGCCGTCAGGCGCTACTGCTGCCATGGAACGGTACTTCTTAATCTCCTCCTGCTCTTTGAGTTCTTCCTGCAGACGCTTCTGATACTCCCCAAGAACCGCCTCCTCAGGCTCAATGACAATCCTGCCGTCTGCGGCATCCATACAGATAATATTGCTTTCTTTCACTTTCTCCAAAATGCCTGTCACCCCGGTCAATGCCGGAATTCCGTAATTCTTCGCCATGATTGACACATGGCTGGTGACGCCCCCCTCCTCAGTGATAATTCCCTTGACAAACTCCGGGTTCATCTTGACTGTATCGGAAGGAAACAAATCCTTTGCCACCACAATCACCGGCTCACGGATGCCCGCCAAACCCTGCATAGCGATTTTTTTACATTTTAGCAGGAATCGTTTGCCAATGTCAAGGACATCCGCTTTACGCTCCCTCATATATTCATCTTCCATCTGACCAAAAATTTCCGATACTTCCTCCACAGTCTCAGCAATCGCCTGCTGCAGATTCTTTTTTCCAGACTTAATACGCCCTATTACGCCTTCCTGAAGAGTGTAATCATCGGCAATTGCCATATGCGCCGCAAAGATGAGGTTCTCCTGCGACAGCTGCTCCAACTCCGCCAGCACCGCCTGTTTGACTTCCTGAAACTGCAGCTCTTCCTGCTGAATTCTGCTCTCTTCCACCAAATATGTGTCCGGCGTCAAATCTACTTCGCGGTATATATATGCCGGAGCAATGGCAATTCCCCGGGAAGCAGTCTTTTCTACTTTCATCTCTGTCATGGCTACTCTCCTAACCCACTCTCAAAGTTCTGCGACATCATAGTATTTCCCTCCTGATTATCTTAATTCAAATTCACGCCGCCGCTCAAACAAAAGGTTAACTACAATTTTTTCTATTTTTATCTAAAGAAATGCTGAGTAAACCAGTGTTTACCCAAGATTTTCCACTGCCACCTGCTCAAGCAGGGCATCTACCATTTTCCTGGATGGCGGCTTCGTGCCGATAGTGATGACTGCTCCTGCCGATACCGCCATACACATTTTCACCGTATCCTGCGGCGAAAGTCCTTCACTCCAGGCATAGGAAAGCGCTGCCACCATGGCATCTCCTGCCCCCACTGTGGAATGTGCTTTGACTTTCAGTCCCGGGCACTTGACC
Source organism: uncultured Lachnospiraceae bacterium (assembly GCA_910585895.1). GTDB lineage: Bacteria > Bacillota > Clostridia > Lachnospirales > Lachnospiraceae > Petralouisia. Next base: position 7,550 of record CAJUHY010000011.1, on the reverse strand, counting down.
TTAAAACCGTCCTGCAGAAACATGGCGCCGTTTTTTCCCATGGACACGGCAATCGTCGCAATCCCTTTTTTCATCAGACGCTCTGCCACCGTTAAAAGTTCCTGCTCGGAAGCGATATAATCCATACCCGCGTACTGTTCCAACTCCACCTTGTTGGGCTTAATGATATCCGGTCCCGCATCCAATGCACTGGTAAATAATTCACCAGCCGCATCCAGCAGGACTTTTGCCCCTTTCTTGTGGACCAGTTCAATAATTTCACGGTAAATATCTTTGTTTACGCCCTGGGGAACGCTGCCTGCCAGCACAAACAAAGTATTTTCATCTGCATAGCCCTCCAATTTATTATATAAGGCGCGCACGTCCTTTTCTTCCACAATCGGTCCCGGCTCATTCAATTCTGTCAATTCTCCCGTACGCTCAAAAACCTTGGTATTTGTCCTGGTCTCACCGCATACCTCAATAAAATCATTTTCAATTTTCCATTCGTCCATCACGCTGCGGATTATCTTTCCTGCAATGCCGGCAATGAACCCGACCGCAATGCTCTTCCCTCCAAGCTCATGGATTGTCTTAGAGACATTGATTCCTTTTCCGCCGGCATCCAATTCCACATGATGAATTCTGTTGAGCCCGCCCCTCTCTAAAGCATCAATATCCACGGTCTTATCAATGGCAGGATTCATAGTTACCGTAACAATCATGAGGCGTTTCCTCCTTTTTGATTCCTTCGCGATTCTATTATTAAAATATCATATGATTACTTTTTTTACTACTGTTCTCTTGATTTCTGTAAATCTGCAATTAGCTGATCATATTCCGGGTCGCTTTCGCGACGTATTACTATTCGCACGAGTGCGTATCCTGCCGGAGGGCTTCTCTCTTATAGGAAAGTCTGTGCTTTCATACGTTAATGCAACATTGTCTTTCCTATAGAAAGAAAGGGGCTGTTGCAAAAGTAGATGAATAATCTACTGGAGCAGCAGCTCCGTTTTTATATCCCAAAAACAGAAAACGGACTCCGAAGAGTCCGCAATCCGTGGTATAATTAATTATGACCAGTAATTCAAAATACCATAAAAATTATGCCGAATTCGGCGAACCTTATCAACTGGTTTTGCCATTAAATTTAGAAGGTTTGATTCCTGATGATGATTCTGTTCGACTGCTGAGCCACGAATTGGAGGATCTGGATTACAGTTTACTGTATCAGGCTTACTCTGCCAAAGGCAGAAATCCAGCAGTTGACCCAAAGACCATGTTCAAGATTCTGACCTATGCTTATTCTCAAAACATTTATTCTTCGAGAAAAATCGAAACTGCCTGTAAACGGGACATCAACTTTATGTGGCTGCTTTCCGGGCAGAAAGCTCCTGATCACAGCACGACTGCCCGTTTTCGTACCGGCTTCCTTGCAGAAGCCTGTGAAGGTCTTTTTTACCAGATGGTAAGACGATTGGAAGATACAGGGGAACTGTCAAAGGAAACCGTATTTATTGACGGGACAAAGCTGGAAGCCTGTGCGAACAAATATACCTTTGTCTGGAAAAAGTCTGTGGGAAAATGGGAAGAAAAAATGTTCCAGAAGATACAGGAGTTCATACAGTTTCTAAACAGGGAATACCTGCAGGACTTTTCGACTGTTTCAGAAACAAGGACGCAGGATTTACAGAAAATAGTCCTGTTTTTTGAAGGACGCTGCCGGACAGACAACACTGTTTTTGTCCATGGACGTGGGAAACGCAAAAGCAGAAAAGTAAAAGTGGCTATGAATCGGAAGTAACGGTGTATGAATGCGAAGACTGTACAGGCTGTCCGCATAAAGAGAAATGCACCCCTGCCAAAGGGAACAAGCGCCTGTACATTTCCAAAAGTTTTTTAGAGAAACGCCAGGAATCTTATGAAAATATCCTGAGCGAAAAAGGGATTCTATATCGGATGAACCGCTCGATTCAAGTGGAAGGAGCATTTGGGGTTCTAAAAAATGATTATGAATTCCAAAGATTTCTACTCCGTGGAAAAACCAGGGTAAAACTGGAGATAATATTACTGTGTATGGGATATAATCTCAATAAGCTGCATGCAAAAATCCAGAAAGAATCAGCAAAATAAAAGATTCTTTCTGGATTCTTGCATATATAGAGCGAGGGCATCGCTCAATCATCTAATTTGATGATTTTGCGACACCCCCTTTTTCTTTCACAGTTATTTCTATACGGATTCTTGGGCAAGACGCCTATTTCTGGTTCGCGGGCTCAATATTGATGCTCTTGCCTTTAATCTTGGAATGAGACATTGCCCGCAATACGTCTTTACCATATTCACAGGGTACTTCAACAAACGTAAATTTGTCAAACATGTCAATCGTACCGACTACATCACCCGATATGCCGCTCTCCCCGGCAATGGCGCCCAGAATGTCTCCTGGTTTCACATGCTGTTTCTTGCCAATATTGATGAACAGACGCACCATACCGTCCTCCGCTCCAGTATCGCCGAACTCAAAGTTCTCCATCGCTGCTTTCTCATTCTCCTCTTTGCCGCGCAAGGCAAGTTTTAAGAATGCCGCTGCGATATCCATAGCAGTGTAATCGGATTCGTTAATCTCCTGTTCAATCATATTGACCAGGGACCTTAAATCTTCTTCCTCGATAACCGTCTCTACCTGGTCTAAAATCTTTTCCAGCCTTACCTGTTCCACATCCTGCATACTGGGGATTTTCTGCGCAAGAATCTTCGTCTTGCAGTAACGCTGGATATCTTTTAATTTGTACACCTCTTTACCTTTTACAAAGGTAAAGGAACGCCCAGTCCTGCCGGCACGTCCTGTTCTGCCAATGCGGTGCACATAGTACTCGTCATCCTGGGGCAAATCATAATTAAATACTGCCTCCACATCATCTACGTCAATTCCGCGGGCTGCCACATCGGTCGCTACCAAAATTTCTGTCTTGCCATTGCGGAATCGGTTCATCACACGGTCTCGCTGAGACTGCTTCATGTCTCCGTGCAGACCTTCTGCAAAATACCCGCGTCCCTGCAATGCGCTTGTGAGTTCATCCACCATGCGCTTCGTATTGCAGAATACGAGAGACAGCTTCGGCGCATACACGTCTAACAGACGGCTCAGAACCTCCACTTTGTCCTTGCGCTTCACATCGTAATAATACTGTTCAATGTTGGGCACCGTCAGCTCTTTCTTCGTCACCTTAATTGTGACGGCATCGCTCTGATACTTCTTAGTAATCTCCAGAATGGGCTTGGGCATCGTTGCTGAAAACAGCATCGTCTGCCGCTCCTCTGGAATGTATTCTAAGACTGTCTCTATATCCTCACGGAATCCCATGTTGAGCATCTCATCTGCTTCGTCCAGTACGATAGTATTAACTTCGTCGCACTTGATGGTCCTTCTGCGCAGATGATCCATCACGCGCCCCGGCGTACCGATAATTATCTGTGCGCCCCCCTTCAGGGAACGAATCTGCTTTGTAATATCCTGACCGCCATACACTGGAAGGACCTTGACGCCAGACATATATTTTGCCAGCGTACGGACTTCCTCCGCTACCTGAATAGCAAGTTCTCTGGTGGGACAGAGCACAATTGACTGTGTCCGCTTATTGTGTGAATCCACTTTCATCAAAAGCGGAATGCCGAATGCTGCCGTTTTACCAGTTCCCGTCTGAGCCTGTCCAATCAAATCTACGCCTTCCAATCCCACTGGAATCGCCTTACTCTGAATGGGGGTCGCTTCCTCGAATCCCATCTCGCGAATCGCGCGCAGGATTTTCGGATTTAAATCGAGTTCATCAAATCTTACTGTTTCCATTCTAATTCCTTTCATTGCTTCATCATAAGCCTGTCGCTAATCATAACAGAGAAGCTTGCAAAAGTCAATCTTTTTCGCCTTGGGAACACAGAAATCAATTTTCGGAATATCCTTTTGTTTTATCAAAATATCTGCATACTGCCGAGGCTGCATATACCCTAAGCGAACAATTTAGGGACGTATTTAGCGAAGGCAAAATCCACTGCTTACGGAAACCCAGCACGAAGGCTTTCCTGAGGGATGTGGTTGCAGTTAGCAGTTAGTTTGCCAAAGTGTTGTCCCGTTCGTGTGGGTATATGCAGCATACAGCAGTGTAGTGATATATTGACAGATAAAAGGATATTGTGAAAATTGATTTTTATGCCTTGGGAATCCCCATATAAAAACTCAAAATTTTTTGTATTGACTTTCTCTTCCAAATATTATAGTATCTATATATAAATTACATAGTTTTTAATACTATATATTATATTTTTCAATACTTTGCGCATACTATAATTATGCCGGACTTGATTTCAAATTGGAAGGAGATGTTTTTCATGAAATTTAAATTAAAAGACCCTGGAAGCTCTATTACACACTTTATCGGAATGCTGATGGCATTGTTCGCAGCAACCCCGCTTTTAATTCGCGCTTCCCTGAACCCTGACAAATTACATGTAATTTCCCTTGCCGTCTTCATCCTCAGCATGATTCTCTTGTACGGCGCCAGCGCCACCTATCATGCGCTGGACTTATCGGAAAAGACTAACCGTATCTTGCGCAAGTTAGACCACATGATGATATTCATCTTAATTGCAGGGACCTACACGCCAGTCTGTTTGATTGTCTTAAATGGCAGCGTTGGCTATGGTCTGCTGGCTCTCGTATGGGGTATTGCCCTTGCGGGAATCCTTGTTAAAGCTTTTTGGATTACCTGCCCGAAATGGTTTTCTTCCTTATTATATATTGCTATGGGCTGGGTATGCGTGTTAGCCTTTACACAAATTATGAATTCCTTACCAACTCAGGCGTTCCAATGGCTGCTTGCAGGAGGAATCATTTACACCATCGGCGGTATTATCTATGCATTGAAACTGCCGATTTTTAACACAAAGCACAAGAATTTCGGCTCACACGAGATTTTTCATCTTTTTGTAATGGGCGGCAGCGTCTGTCATTTCATTATGATGTATTGTTTCGTGGCAAATATGCCGTTGCTGTAAAAACAGATACAATATAATTAAATCCAAATACGTAAAAATAGATAGATATATCGGAGCGGCATCAATCGACTGTCTATTGAGAAATGGATATTGGTATGGTACAATTATTTTTATCCAAATGATACAGAAGGGAGATAAATACCATGAATCCAGTATTAACAATAGACAGACTCATTGAAGCCGCCAAACTTTTCTGTGAGATTGAAAGCGAAGAAAATCACGTTGAACTTATAGGCACTACTGATGGAAAAGCTGTTGGTACATATGTTGAGCATAAATTCCAGCATTTTCTCCAGTCACAATATACAGTTGACATTAGAAGCAGTGCAAAAGGAATTGACTTACCAGGGACTGACATTCAAACGGATATTAAAGTTACGTCCATTACACAGCCACAATCAAGTTGTCCATTTAAAAATGCCCGCCAAAAGATTTTTGGCTTAGGCTATAATCTTTTGATTTTTGTTTACGACAAACAAGATACTTACACTACTTGTACTTTGCATTTTACCCATTGTGTATTCATGAATCAAAAAAGAACTGGCGATTTCACAATTACAAGGCGTCTGCGCGAAATGGTTCATGACGGCGCAAATAAGGAAGATATTATCGGATTTTTGCAAGACAAAAACCTTCCAGGCGATGAAATATTATATAATGACCTAGCCAAAGAAATAATAAAACATCCACCAAAACAGGGTTACCTAACTATCAGTAATGCGTTGCAGTGGCGGCTGCAATATTCAAGAGTTATTACGCTAGATAATAGCGTTAAAGGGATTATCAATTTTGAGTGGTAAACGTGAATATGGGGATTATCAAACTCCTGTCCACTTTGCAGAAAAAGTTTGCCATTATCTGAAAGATTACCGCCATCTTAAACCCTCTGCAATAGTTGAGCCAACTTGCGGACTAGGAAATTTCTTGAAAAGCAGTTTTTTATTCAACGCTAAAGAATATTATGGAATAGAAATAAACCCAGAATACTGTGAAATTTGCAGGAAATCTATAAACGATGAAAGAGTAAACATCATCAACTCTGATTTCTTTACTTTTTCGTCAAAGGCTTTAATTAAAGACAAACGCCAGATATTAGTTATCGGAAATCCTCCATGGGTGACTAACAGCACCTTATCTGCTCTCAGGTCTGATAATTTGCCCTCAAAAATTAATTTTAAGGGTTTAAAAGGTATTGAAGCCATTACTGGCGCAAGCAATTTTGATATTTGTGAATATATTATCTTACAGTTAATTAACGAATATAAAGACACAAATACAGTTATAGCCATGCTGTGCAAAACATCGGTTGCAAGAAATGTATTTAAAGAACTAAAACGAAATCATATAGCATTTTCTTCCTGCGATATATTAGAATTCGATGCCTTAAAAGTATTTGGTATTAATTCTAGCACTTGTGTATTGGTTATCCAACTTTCAGACAAACCTGTTACTACTAATACTTGTAATGTATATGATTTTGAAAGCCATGAAACTATCAAATCACAATTTGGGTACTCTAATAACCGATTTTACAGTCATTTAAATAATGATGCAGAAAATTTTGACGGTCTTTGCTGTTTTGAATGGCGGCAAGGGGTCAAACATGATTGTTCAAAAGTCATGGAATTAACCATATGTAATGGATTGCTTCAGAATGGACAGAGCGAAACTGTCCAAATAGAAACAGATATTGTATTTCCATTGATTAAAAGCAGTATGTTTAAAGCGCCTGTTATCCACAACTTTTCAAAATTTGTCATTGTAACACAAAAGAAAGTTCGTGAAGAGACGAAACATCTTGAATACGAAGTGCCTAAAACTTGGAAATACCTCAACGATAATATTGAATTGTTCAAAAACAGAAAAAGTTCTATTTATCATGGCGCGCCTCCGTTTTCTATGTTTGGTGTAGGAGGTTATTCTTATTCACGTTATAAAGTTGGCGTTAGTGGTTTTTACAAGCAGCCTCTATTCTCCGTGCTTTACTCAGACGATGAAAAGCCCGTTATGACAGATGACACATGCTATTTCATTAGTTTTGACGATTATGATATGGCATATGTTGCAATGCTTTTGTTGAACTCAAAAAAAGTTCAAGTATTTTTAAAAAATATTGCATTTTTGGACGCAAAACGTCCATACACGAAAAAAGTTCTTGAACGCATAGACTTTGGTAAAATAGTTTCTTGCCTTACTATAGACGACCTTGCACAAACAGAACAGGATTTGGATTTAACTTATTATGTTACCGATTCTATGTACGACATATTTAAAACCTCTCTTGAAATCGGGCAAATGAGATTTACATAATGAATTACGTTTGTGATTCATTATCCTGAAGGGTAGATGAATCAGGAGGCATGAAACACTTCATACCCAAATAGGTGTAGCAAAAATATGATTGGCAAAACAACAGGAAATACCGTCAACAGTCAAGATTTGATTGATAAAAGGCAATATCTCTGATAGAATAAACAAAACAGATACAGAAAACGGGCAGGAAAAATTAGCCGAAC
>CAJUHY010000010.1:19805-61048 GCA_910585895.1 uncultured Lachnospiraceae bacterium | reverse complement strand
CTGTAGGCTCCGTTGGTTCCGGCGGGTCTGTCGGCTCTGGCGGCTCTGTTACAGATGCCTTAACTGTCACTGTTACATCAATGTCCTCCACAACAACATACTTATCCAAATCCTGCGGCGTATATACCGCCTGAAATGTATTTGTTCCCTCCGCTCCCACACTCATTTGAGGATTCTTCCATGTAAAACCTTCTGGCAAGACAACGTCAGCCAGAGTATCACCCTCAGTGGCCGTTAAATTTTCCGGAACCGTATAGCAGGGAATCTGCTTTAAGTTAAAACCGATTTGTGAGTCTCTCAGTTTTCCGCTATCCACGGTCATATACGCCTGGCTCACATCCGGCGGTATTACAATGCTAGCGCCGTCTTCCGATATGCTGCAATTCTGACAGCTTAACGTTCCAGCTAATATATCATCTGCATCGAGAATTCTTTTGACCAATTCCGGCAGTTCACTCTCCCTCCCTGCAATAAAGTCGCCGGAGAGGGAAATACTCTGTGAGTTCAAAGCAAAGTTTGCACTGCTTTTCAACCCTGTAAAATCACTAATCCAGTTTTTTTGGAAATCAATGCTGATATCATCTCTGATATCAGCAAACTCCTGCAGGGAGGTAATCTTAAGGCTTGTCAAATCTAATTCCTGCAGCATGGGAAAACATGCGGAAAGCGCAGCCAGCCCCGCAAGGTCTGTCAGATTATTTTTGCTGTTCAAATTCACAAAACCGCTCTGACCAGGACCCACATGAACCCTTTTGCCCAAATTTAATTTCTGCAGACCAGATAAATTGGGGTTGCTCAGATTTAGCAGCGTCGTTACAGACTCATCTGTAAGCCTGTTATCTCCCAGAGATAAATCCTCCACCTCTCCCAGATTTTCCAGAAAGCTAATATCTGTCAACTCACATTCATCCGCCCACAGACGTTTCAAACCCGGCAGCTTCTCCTTTGTAAGATTCTCACAGGCACCGGCTGCGGATAAGTTATTCCTTGACACACATATAGTGTCCAGATTGGGCAGCGTCAAATCAGGAATCCTCTCCAGCTTACAGGAGACCAAATACAAACTAGACAATGAGTCTTTATTATTAAGAGATGAAAAATCAAATTCGTTCAGATTACATTGTCCCAAAATAAGCGCGTTCAATTTATTGCAGCCAAGAAACAGCGTTTCCAGAATACTCTGAGAATTATAAAGAGTCATGTCCGCTTTCTCTACCTGAATCTGTGTAACTCGCTCCATATTCAGGGTAAGTGTCTGATTCTCATCATCACTTGCCTGTAAAACGCCAATATTCTCACCCGCAAAACAGCTTTTTAATTCATCATAGAGTTTCCTGTCCTCTATGGTAAGCATCTGGACATCCTGCGCCAGAACCATAGTCTCTGCCCATGGCAGCAGCGGACTTGCTATGACAATCAACGACATCATTATGGACAATAACCTTATTTTCGCCTTCATTTTGTTCCTCCTGTAACTTTTTCCATCTTTTCTTTAAATATAACACATTTCAGAAAACTTTTTAACAGGAAATTTTAAAAACAATTTGCATTGACATATTTTTTATAATATTTTAAGATATATGGAAATTAAAATTTTAGAAATAAGGTGGATTTATGAATCACGAAATCACTGGAAAAACAAAGCTGACTGCCCTTTTAGGCAGCCCGGTAGCGCACAGCATCTCACCGCAGATGCACAACGAATCCTTCCGTCTGCTGGGACTTGATTATGTATACCTTGCCTTTGACGTGAAGCCAGAACAGCTGCGGGAAGCTGTCATGGGACTTAAAGCTGTCGGTATCTGCGGCTTCAACCTCACCATGCCCTTAAAGGTACATATCCTGCCATATCTCGATGAACTCACTCCTGCGGCAAGACTTGCCAATGCTGTTAATACCGTAATTGTCAGGGACGGAAAGCTGATTGGACATACCACCGACGGCGTAGGGTATATGCATTCTGTAACTGATGCCGGGTATGACATCATCGGCAGGAAAATGACTCTTTTGGGAGCTGGCGGCGCTGCCACTGCCATCTGCGTACAGGCTGCTTTAGACGGCGTTTCTGCTATTGATATGTTCAAACGCAAGAATAACTCCTGGGAAAATGCCCAGGAGTTCTGTCAGCGTGTGGCTGCGGAGACCGGCTGCCATATCCGCCTGCTGGACATAGAAAATACCGCTCTGCTCGCTGACAGCATCGCTGACAGCGTGATTCTGACTAACGCAACCAGCGTGGGCATGGCCCCGGAAAGTGCGCGGAGCCCCATCCCTGATTCCTCTTTGCTGCACAAAGGGCTGATTGTCTCGGATATCATCTATAATCCCAGGGAAACCTTGCTGATGAGACAGGCAAAGGAACAAAACTGCCCTTGCTTTAACGGCATGTATATGCTCCTGTACCAGGGCGCAGCGGCTTTTAAATGCTGGACTGGACAGGAAATGCCTACAGATATTATTAAGGAGAAATTCTTTTCACAATAATTTAGATTAAGGAGTAGGACATATGAGTTTCAGATTTTTAAAAAAACTTCCCAGCCCGGAAGAAATCAAACAGGAATATGGTCTTTCTGCAACTGCCACACGCACGAAGAAGGAGCGCGACAAATTGGTCAGCGACATCATTTCCGGCGTATCTGATAAATTTCTAGTAATTATCGGACCTTGTTCCGCTGACAACGAAGATTCTGTCTGCGATTATATCAGCCGCCTGAGTAAAGTACAGGAAAAAGTCAAAGACAGCCTGGTCCTCGTTCCCCGCATTTACACTAACAAACCGCGGACGACCGGCGAAGGCTACAAGGGAATCGCCCATCAGCCGGATCCCGAGAAACACCCGGACATGGTTGCCGGATTGATTGCCATGCGCAAAATGCATATCCGCGCCCTAGAAGAGAGCGGACTGTCCTCCGCAGATGAAATGCTCTACCCCGAGAACTGGCCCTATGTTGAGGATCTTCTGTCCTACGTTGCCATCGGCGCGCGCTCCGTGGAAGACCAGCAGCACCGCCTTACCGTCAGCGGCTTTGACGTGCCTGCCGGTATGAAAAACCCCACCAGCGGTGATTACTCCGTGATGCTCAATTCCGTATATGCAGCACAGCATCCGCATCATTTCGTTTTTCGTGGATATGAGGTTGACACCAGCGGCAACCCTCTCACGCATGTCGTGTTGCGCGGAGCTGTCAATAAACGCGGTGTCTGCATTCCCAACTACCATTATGAGGATTTGGAGCGGCTGATTCAAATGTACGAAGACATGGATTTAAAAAACCATGCCGCCATCATCGACTCTAACCATTCCAATTCTAACAAACAATATGAGCAGCAAATCCGTATTGTCAAAGAGATTATGCACAATCGCAGGATTTCTCCCGAAATACATAAGCTGGTAAAAGGCGTGATGATTGAGAGTTATATTGAACCTGGCTGTCAGAAGGTCGGCGAACATATCTATGGAAAATCCATTACCGACCCCTGTCTTGGCTGGAAAGAATCCGAAGAACTGATATACCACATCGCGGAAATGAACTAAGCTATATTTTCCTGTGCACAACATACATTTTCCAGAAACAGTTTGAAATATTTTGCCCTGTGCACAGCAGGCGTTAGGAGCGGGCAGCAGAACGCCGCAGGGTATGTGAAGTCAGTTCACCGGTAATTCCTGCTTTCTTGCCGTAAGATTTTACCAGCTTCCAAAATCCCTGACGGCTCATCACCTGTCCCGAACAATTTGTAAACAGATAGCTGCTTTCCTCTTCTGAGAGCAGCGCGGTCCGCCCTTGCTCAAGGTAGGCTTCTAATGCCTGCCTGGCCACAGCATTAAAGGGGACAATCCGTTCCCTGCTGCTGTCCCGGCAAGTAAGGTACTCCATCTGCAGATTTACATCAGACAGTTTCAAAGATATCAGTTCAGAGACCCGGATGCCCGTATGATACAGCAACTCCAACATTGCCCTGTCACGCAGTTCCTTGGGCGTTAATCCTCCTGCCTGCTCAAGCAGACGAAATGTCTCCTCCTCTGAAAGTATCGTCGGCGCTTTCCGTTCTATCCTGGGCGCTTTTAAACTCTCAGCAGCATTCTCTTTTACGTATCCATCTCTCTGCAGATAATGAAAAAAAGCTTTCAGCGAGGCAATACTCCTGGAGATGGTTGCGGGTTTTTTCCCCTGACTCTCAAGATAAAGAATATAAGAGTTCAGCCCCATTGCTGTAATTTGTTCCGGTCTGCCAATTCCCTGCTCTTCAAAATACTGAACCATCTTTTTTAAATCTCTCTCATAAGAAAGTATCGTATTCTCCGATGTTTTGCGAACTTCTCTTAAATAAAGCGAAAATTTCTGTATTATTTCTGTCATAACTCTGCTACCCCATCTATCATTTTATGTCACCAGAACTCATCTCACAATTCTGGTAAAATATATTATAATGATATTTTCACAGAAAATCAAATGTATTTTTTGCCTTATTTCCGGGCTTTTCAGGCTCACCACAAGATGTCGTCCATGAGTATTTTGCGCTGTCTATATATTGTAAAATTTTGTTAAAAAATAATTAATATTTTTTTTAAAATTGTCGGATTTACATAGCTTTCCAAAAAAATCCCAGCCATAAACAGAAGTAAAATCCCCACTGCCGCTACTATCCATGCCCCATAAATATAACTGCGGTCTGAACCATTTCCCATCCTGTCTTTCCCAATCCGCCTGCGCAGATAGTCTGCAAGATAACAATACAAGATATATACCGGAAAATAGAACAGATACTGGGGAAACAACCCTCCAAGCACCAGCAGAATTCCTTTGAGGCCATATTTGGCAATGGCTGTGGAAAGCATAAATCCCACAGAAAATCCTTGCCAGCCTAACATAAAAAGTCCGCCAACTAAACCAAGAGAGGTCAACGTCAAAAGCAACAGAAGCAGCAGCAAGGGTACACGCTCCCCCATAATGTAGAAAAATAGATTTTGTCCATTGACTTCCGTATACTGAAACTTCTCCACAAAATAGTCATTCAAAATCCCAGCATTGGAAACTGCTTCCCTACCCATGAAATTCGCCATAAATATCCCTGCTATAAAAGCCCCCAGAAGGCTCCCCTGCATAATCCGTGTCCACAAAGACCTGTTTTTAGGAGCTTTCTCCCACCGTCTCCATTGTAAATGCAAAAATTTTCTCATAAATTTCCCATAACGAGTCCATTCATTCTTTTGCTAATCTTATGCAAGAGTTTGGATGAAAATTCATTCCCTGTCCAAATTTTTGAAAAGTTTCCTTAGCAATATTTATCCTTGTATGCCAGAATCGCCGCCACCGTCTTGCCGTCCTGAATCGTCCCCTGATAAATCATCTCACACAATTCCTCCAACGAATGTGCTTCCAAGTCAATAAACTCCCCCTCATCGAGATGCTGTTTGGAGGGTACCAGATTTAAGGCCACAAACACATCCACCATTTCATTACAAAAAGCAACCGTTGTCCGCAAGGACAAGAGAAACTGCAGATTGTCACAGCGATACCCCGTCTCTTCTTCTAATTCCCTGGAGGCGCATTCTATCATTGGTTCTGTTACCGAATCTCTGGCCCCTGCCGGTATCTCCAAGGTAAAACGCTCCAAGGCATTGCGGTACTGGCGTACCATCAATATCCTTCCATCAGACAGCACAGGTACAACCGCCGCTGCTCCCTTGCGGTGCTCCACATAATCCCACTTTTCTATCTTGCCGTCGGGCATTTCCATATAGTCTGAATAGATATCTAATATACTGCCCTTATGCTCTAATTCTCTTTTAATTCGTTTCATGGTTGGCTGTCCCATAATATTCCTCCTAGTATAATAAATAATATTTTCATAGAAAAGACCGTCAACAAATACTTGTTGACGGCCTTGCATCTCTTACTTCGCGTAGTCAGTTACACGAGACTCACGGATTACATTAACTTTAATCTGTCCCGGATACTCCAAATCATTTTCAATCTGTTTGGATATATCACGCGCCAGCAAAATCATATCTGCATCGTTAACCTGGTCGGGAACCACCATAATCCGAATCTCCCTGCCTGCCTGAATAGCAAATGATTTATCTACTCCCTTGAAACCGTTTGCAATATCTTCCAACTGTTTCAGCCTGTTAGAATATGTTTCCAGCGTCTCTCTTCTTGCGCCTGGTCTGGCCGCTGAGATTGCATCCGCTGCCTGTACGAGACATGCAATAAGAGATTCCGGTTCCACATCTCCGTGATGTGCTTCTACTGCATTGATAATCATTGGACTTTCTTTGTATTTCCTGCATAAATCCACACCAATCTGAATATGGGAGCCTTCTACTTCATGGTCGACAGCTTTTCCAATATCGTGAAGTAAGCCGGCGCGTTTCGCCAACCTTACATCCACGCCCACTTCCGCTGCCAATAAACCTGAAAGCTGAGCCACCTCTATGGAATGTTTCAATGCGTTCTGACCATAGCTTGTCCTGAATTTCATCTTTCCAAGCAGACGGACAAGTTCTGAATGGATTCCATGTACTCCAACTTCCAGCGTTGCCGCTTCTCCCTCTTCCCGAATCATGGTTTCGACCTCTTTCTGAGCCTTCTCCACCATTTCTTCGATTCTTGCTGGATGGATTCGCCCATCCACGATCAATTTCTCCAAAGCAATCCGAGCGACTTCCCGACGAACCGGGTCGAACCCGGAAAGAATTACTGCCTCTGGGGTATCATCGATAATCAGGTCAACGCCTGTCATGGTTTCCAGGGTCCTAATATTTCGTCCTTCCCTACCAATAATCCTGCCCTTCATCTCATCATTTGGAAGCTGAACTACGGAAATTGTAGTCTCTGACACATGGTCAGCAGCGCATTTCTGAATGGCCGTTACAATATATTCCCTTGCTTTCTTTCCTGCTTCCTCTTTTGCTTTGATATCCATTTCTTTGATCAATTTTGCAGTATCAAGCTTCACATCATCTTCAATCATTTTTAAAAGATAATCTTTTGCCTGTTCAGAGGTCAATCCTGAGATTCTTTCAAGTTCCTGTAAGCGTTTCGCATGTAGCTCTGCAACTTCTGTTTTCTGCCTGTTAATCTCTTCTTCCTTGGCTGCAAACCCTGCTTCTCTCTTCTCAATGGCTTCTAATTTCTTATCCAGATGTTCCTCTTTCTGGATAACACGCCTTTCATTGCGCTGAATCTCATTTCGCCGTTCCTTAATCTCCTTGTCCAATTCATTCTTGCTGCGAATGGACTCTTCTTTGATTTCCAGCATAGATTCCCGCTTTTTGTTCTCAGCAGTCTTAACAGCATCATCTATTATCTCTCTTGCCTTTTCCTCCGCACTTCCAATCTTGGATTCTGCGACACGTTTGCGATATGCAACCGTAGCGAAATAAGTAATAGGTACTGCAACAATTAACGTGACAACTACAGAGATTATTACATCTAGCACAGGAGCACCTCCTTTATTTAGTTATCATTGTACATATATGCCCTATACTATAAACTGCACCCATGATATGCAATTTTAAGACATGAATAACAACATATCAATTTTATACTTTTTTTTCGCACATGTCAAGTAGTCTGAAGTTTTGAGCACGAAAATCAATTTTCAGAATATCCGTTCATTTGTCAATATGTCTCTATTCTGCCGTATGCTTCATATACCCACACGAACGGGACAACACTTGGCAAACTAACTGCTAACTACAACCACACCCCTCAGGAAAACCTTCTGACGCTAAAGGGGAAACTCAAAGTCTAAGGCATGCAATATGTCATTCGGACGAAATCCCCTGCGCAGCAAAAATTGATACATTCTCTGCTTTTCTTTCAAATCTGCCGTATCAGAAGAGTAATCTTTCTTCCTTATCCATTTCAGGATCTGCTCCTGTTCATTCTCCTGTTCATATTCTTCCTCTAATGCCTGCTGAATCCATTCTTTGGCAACGCCTCTCTTCTGCAATTCCATCTGTAACATTCTCCTACTCTTTTTCCCCCTATGGCTTCTTACATAATTCTGTGCATACCGCAGGTCATCCAGATAATGATATCCTTTGACATAACCGATAGCATCCTCTATGACATCCTCTGGATAGTATCCCTGCCTAAGCTTTACCCGCAGCTGCTCTTCTGTACGGTCCATCTTCTCCAACAGATGCATGACTCGCTTTCGCGCCCGCTTGATGAGGATTTCCCGGCGGATGTCCTCAAACTGCTCCTGGGAGAGTTCCCCTCCCTCCTGTAAATCATACTGCCGTCCCTCACCTTTGTATAAGGCAAATTCACACCCATCCTCCAAACGAATCCGCACACGCTTTCTGTCTAATTCCAATATCTGAATTACCTGCATTCCAATTCTCTTCCTTCCACAAATGCCGCATCGCATGTTACAGTAAGAATAATTTGTAATGAAGCGGCTATTTTGCTTCCTTAGATGTTTCCTTCTTAACTTCCGCTTTCTTAGGTTCCGCTTCCTTCTTAACTTCCGCTTTCTCAGATTCCTTCGTCTCTTCCTCTTCGTCAGAACTGTTTGCCAGAACCTGTTCGCGCACTTTCTGCTCTATCTCCTGACAGATATCCGCATGTTCCCGCAAAAACTGCTTGGCATTCTCGCGCCCCTGTCCGATTTTCTCACTGTTATAGGCAAACCAGGCTCCAGACTTGTTGATAATCCCCAGATCTGCAGCGTTATCAAGGATATCTCCCTCCCTGGAAATTCCCTGTCCGAACATAATATCGAATTCTGCCTCCTTAAAGGGCGGAGCCACCTTATTCTTGACAATCTTAACTCTTGTCCGGTTGCCAATGAACTCACCCGCCTGTTTGAGGGTCTCAATTCTGCGCACATCCAGGCGGACAGAAGAATAGAACTTCAATGCACGTCCTCCGGTCGTCGTCTCAGGGTTACCAAACATAACGCCAACCTTCTCGCGCAGCTGATTGATAAATATTACAATACAGTTAGTCTTACTGATGATTGCTGTTAATTTGCGCAACGCCTGTGACATCAGGCGCGCCTGCAGTCCCACATGGGAATCTCCCATATCACCATCAATCTCAGCCTTGGGAACCAACGCCGCTACTGAATCAACAATTACAATATCCACAGCGCCGGAACGCACCATCGTCTCTGTAATCTCCAAAGCCTGCTCACCGTTATCCGGCTGGGAAATGTAGAGGTTGTCGATATCAACTCCAATATTCTTGGCATATACCGGATCCAGAGCGTGTTCCGCATCGATAAAACCCGCAATCCCCCCATTCCTCTGCACTTCTGCTACCATATGTAATGCCACTGTCGTCTTACCGCTTGACTCCGGTCCATATACTTCAATTATCCTTCCCTTAGGAACACCGCCCACCCCCAATGCGAGGTCCAGACTGAGACATCCTGTGGGCACTGCTTCCACATTCATGCCCTTAGCTGAATCGCCAAGCTTCATCACGGAACCCTTGCCATAATCCTTCTCAATCTTGGCAATCGCCGCGCTCAGCGCTTTTAACTTATCTTCCTTTGTTCCTGGTATGTCCAATGTCTTAGATTTATCTTCTCTTGCCATATTCATTCTCCTTCTTACTGCGAACTTATGTTCGTATATATGATATACTAATACATCCTTCGGGGATTGTCAACAATAATCTTTTGATTTGGGAAAAGAAAAAAGAACAGCTACATGAAGTAACTGCTCTTTATTATAAAGTCTGCAAAATATTTCGTCAAGGGATCATCGTTTTTATTTCTTCCAGAGAATGGAATCCCATTTCTTTCTTAATTACTTCTCCATTCTCAAATAAAATAAGCGTGGGAATGCTCATGACACTATATTTCTGTGCAAGGCTTCCCTCTTCATCCACATTGATTTTTCCGACCTTCAGCTTACCGGCAAATTCGTCTGCCACCTCATCCACTACCGGTCCCTGCATCTGGCAGGGTCCGCACCAGGTTGCCCAAAAATCTATCAGTACCGGTATCTTGCTATTAATTACTTCTTCCTCAAAATTATCCGCTGTAATCTTAACTACTGCCATATCAATTCCTCCTAGATTAATATATTTTGTAACTATTCAGAACCCCCTGAGACGAATGACAGCTCTGCCAGCATATCTGCAGCTTGAAGTTCTGTACAGTCAACTATATTTTAAGAATATCATATATTTTCTCATTCAGAAATATTTTTTGTTAAAAAAGCGTTAAAATTTTTATTCTTCCTTGAAACACTATTTTCTTCGTGTTACAGTAAAGTCAGAAACTATTGATAGTTCTAAAATACAAAGGAGTATAAATGAAAAAGGAACAATTAAAACGCACGTTGTTTGATTTAACCATCACCATCGGGCTGCTGGTATTAATTACCGGTCTTGCCTTTATTTTGTTTCTCCACATCTCTAATAATCCTGCCAACATTGCTCTGCTTTATGTTATCGGCATTATTACCATCGCCAACTGCACAAATGGTCACCTTTGCGGCATCTTCGCTGCTGTTTGCGGAGTAATCTGTATTAATGGCTTTTTTACTTATCCCTATTATAGTATAGACTTTTCACAGCCAGATTATCCGGCTACTTTTCTGTGTATGGGGGTACTTTTTTCAATAGCCAGCATTGCCGCCACCCATATGAGACAGCAGGCACGGATTCTCACTGCCCGCGAACAGCAGCTTTTAGAAGCAGAGAAAGAAAAGCTCCGCGCAAACCTTCTGCGCGCAGTCTCTCATGACCTGCGCACCCCTCTGACCAGTATCTTAGGCGCCAGCGCTTCCCTGGAGGAAAACTGGGATAATTACCAGATGCTTGAACGTCTGGAGCTTATCCATACCATTCATGATGATGCCAATTGGCTTCTGAATATGGTAGAAAACCTCTTATCCGTCACCCAAATACAGACAACGGGCGGGGAACTAAATATGTCTCTGGAAGTTCTGGATGAAGTGGTGGCAGAGTCTGTCACACGACTGAAAAAACGTATTCCCTATGCTGAGATTGACGTGACAGTCCCTATGGAAATATTAATGATTCCCATGGACGCCATGTTAATTGAGCAGGTCCTCATCAACCTGATGGAAAATGCCCTGATACATGCAAGCAGCAAGCTGCCTATCCGGCTTGTAGCAGAAAATCAGCCTGAAAGCGTTCATTTTCGAGTAATTGACTATGGCATTGGGCTCAATGAAGAACACCTGAACCATCTATTTGATGGGACTTATTCCGATACTTCCTCCTCCGATGCTCACAAAGGAATGGGTATCGGACTTTCCATCTGCCATAGTATTATTACCGCGCATCATGGCACAATCAGCGCAAGAAACCATGGCAGCGGCGCAGAATTTCTGTTTACATTACCAAAGGAGGGAGCATATGAATAAATTTAACGTATTAGTTATCGAAGATGAGAAAAATATCTGCAATTTTATTTCAAAAACGCTCTCCTCACAGGGCTATCGGGTAAGTTGCGCTTCCACTGGCAGCGAAGCCCTCTCCCTTGCAACTTCCCTGTGCCCGGATATCCTGCTATTAGATTTAGGGCTTCCCGATATGGACGGCATGGAAGTGATACAGCGTTTTCGTACCTGGTCCAACCGCCCTATAATCGTAGTTTCCGCCCGTACCTTAGAAATTGATAAAGTAAGGGCACTTGATGCCGGAGCAGACGATTACCTGACCAAACCATTCGGGACATCTGAACTGATGGCAAGAATCCGCACTTCCCTGCGCCACAGCAATCCTTTGGGAAATGACCGCAGCGCCCTTCCTCATCTTTACCGTGCAAAAGGTTTAGAGATTGATTTTTATAAACGCACGATTACCATTGACCAGCAGTCCATACATCTGACGCCTATTGAATATAAAATTGTCGCTTTCCTCGCCCAGAACTCCGGCAAGGTAATGACCTACTCAGCAGTTATGAACAATGTATGGGGACCTTATGCAGAATCCGACAATAAGATTTTGCGTGTAAACATGGCAAATATCCGCAGAAAATTAGAAAAGAACCCTGCGGAACCCGTATATATTTTCACGGAAGTCGGCGTAGGCTACCGTATGGCAGACGATGAGGAGACTTTATAGAATCTAAAGAAATATTTCATAATTCTTTTCATTTTAATGATTTCAATTATCTCTGATTTTGTGTATAATAGTGAATGGATTTTAGTTATCATTTATTTCAGGAAAAGGATTGTGATTACCATGAATAAGAAAAGACGAAGAAGAAAAAAATATTACACACCGCGGATAATCGCCTACGTAATACCACTGCTCTGCGTTCTCCTCGCAGGCATAGGCGTTGTCCGTGCATTCACTTCCGACAGCAAATCGAAACAGGAGGCGCCCGGTCCGCAGGCAGCCATCTCAGAATTCGGCAGAAGCATATTAGAAGCTGCTTTGGCTAAGAACAATTCAGATACCCCCCCTACCGATACGGAAGCAGATAAAAAGACTGATGACAATGAATCTTCTGACGCTGAGGAAGATTCTGCCAAAGAATTTACCCTTGCTGATTTGGACAACCCGCAAGGGTTTGATGAACGCCCCACCGAAAACGGCATTGTGCTTGCGAATGAACAGATTGACCTAAACGGGCTGGATACGACCTGCCTCGATTGGGGACAAGGCGGGGACTTAGATGAATATAACCGTCCGGCAGGCTGTATGCAGTATCAGGAGAAATACGGCATGTATAACGCTTATTTCATCAAGGACGAGCCTGAGAAAAAAGTGATTTACCTGACTATGGACGAAGGCTACGAATACGGCTGTTCCTCGCGTATCATGGATACTCTGAAAGAAAAAGACGTACATGTGGTATTTTTTGTCACGAAACCCTACGCGGAACAGAATCCGGATTTAGTACAGCGCATGATTGATGAAGGACATGAGGTTGGTAACCACAGTGTCACTCACCCCGCCGCCGGTCTGCCTTCTCAGGACATTGAGACACAGACCAACGAGATTAACGAGAACCACCGCTATATCAAAGAACAGTTCGGCTATGACATGCATCTGTTCCGCTATCCTGCCGGCAAATTCAGCCAGCAGTCCATCGCCCTAATCAACAATCTCAACTACAAAAGCGTATTCTGGAGCTTTGCTTATCTGGACTACGATGTGGAAAACCAACCGGACCCAGCCGAGAGTCTCCAGAAAGCCGTGAGCAAATTGCACCCGGGAGCTATTTACCTGCTTCATGCGGAATCTGAAACAAATACTCAGATATTAGGAGATTTCATTGACCAGGTCAGGGCACAGGGGTATGAATTCAAAGTGTTCCAGTAATTTGAATTCCCTATTTTGTAATTTTATAGTACCAAAAGGTTTCCAGCGCAAAGCGCTGGAAACACTTTGCACATAAAAGCGTCTGGAAAGCTAGCTTTCCAGACGCTTTTTGTGCAAGATGTCTATGCTGCCAAAGGCAGCAAGACCTTTTGGTACTATAATATCGTCTGTTATAAAAAATGGGGAAACTGTCTCAAAAATTCCAGGGGTTGATTTGCTGAATATTGGCAGCGCTTAATTACGTCCAAATTCTGACAGTTCCAAGCCCTCGTTCCGGTCCAGCGTCATGCCTACGCTCCAGCTATTGACAAACAAAAGCAGCGGATTCCCTTTCAAATCCTGAATCTTTTTCATATCTGAAGTACCTGTGAGTTTATCCATGTCAATTTCTTTATTTTCAATCCAGCGGATATGCTCATAGGGAAGCTGCTCCAGGCGGATATCGACATTGTATTCATTTTCCAGACGATACTTTAACACATCAAACTGCAGAACGCCAACCACACCCACGATAATCTCTTCCATTCCGGTATTGTATTCCTGAAAAATCTGAATCGCGCCCTCCTGGGCAATCTGCGTAATTCCCTTTACAAACTGCTTGCGCTTCATCGTGTCCAGCTGGCGCACTCTGGCAAAATGTTCCGGTGCGAACGTAGGAATGCCTTCAAAAGCAAATTTATCGGCAGCAGTAGTGATTGTATCTCCAATAGAGAAAATGCCTGGGTCAAAGACACCTATAATATCGCCTGCATACGCCTCCTCAATAATCTTACGCTCCTGGGCCATCATCTGCTGCGGCTGGGAAAGCCGCATCTTCCGCGCTCCCTGGATATGGGTCACCTCCATACCCGCCTCAAATCTACCGGAACAGATGCGCATAAAAGCAATCCGGTCCCGATGTGCCTTATTCATGTTCGCCTGAATTTTGAAGACAAAGGCAGAAAAATCCGCCGAAAACGGGTCAACTTCCCCGATATCTGCTTTTCTGGGCAGCGGTGATGAGGTCATCTGCAGAAAATGCTGCAAAAAGGTCTCCACGCCGAAATTTGTCAATGCAGAACCGAAAAACACAGGAGACAATTCGCCCTTTGCCACCAAATCCATGTCAAATTCCGCGCTGGCGCCGTCCAGCAGTTCAATTTCTTCCAAAAGTGTTTCCTTGTAATCCGTACCAATCTCCGCCTCCATTTCCGGCGCGTCAATGGCTATATTCCGCTGAACTCCTTCCTTGGTGCCCTTTAAGGTATCCGCAAAAGTCATGATTTCTTTGGTATTTCTGTCATAAATGCCTTTGAAGTTTTTGCCGGAGCCAATCGGCCAGTTGATTGGGCAGGTTGCAATGCCAAGCTCTTTCTCAATCTCATCCAGCAAATCAAAAGTATCGTTCGCGTCCCGGTCCATCTTATTGATAAAAGTAAAAATTGGGATATGGCGCATAACACAAACCTTAAACAGTTTTCTTGTCTGTGCCTCCACACCCTTAGAGCCATCAATCACCATGACTGCCGAATCAGCCGCCATCAAGGTACGATATGTGTCCTCAGAGAAGTCCTGATGTCCCGGAGTATCCAGGATATTGATACAGTACCCCCCATAATTAAACTGCAGTACAGAAGAAGTTACAGAAATACCTCTCTCCTTCTCAATCTCCATCCAGTCGGAAACGGCATGTCTAGCCGTTGCCTTACCCTTCACGGAACCTGCCAGATTAATTGCCCCTCCATAGAGGAGAAACTTTTCCGTCAAAGTTGTCTTCCCGGCATCTGGGTGCGATATAATTGCAAATGTCCTGCGCTTTTCGATTTCCTTTTGTAACTCTGCCAAAACAATTCCTCACTTTCTGTTGCCAATTTCCATAACAAAATTATCCCTGCATTATATAAGAGCCCTCTGCTTCTTTCGGACCAGCATAAAGCATACCATATTCACAGCCGCTGTCAAGACCCATGATACCGGATAGGAGACATATAACATCCACAGGCTTCGGGACTGCTGAAAGATTGTAAAAATCCAAAATACCCGGAAAGCGCAGACACCCAGCACGGATACTGCCATGGGGAGCACTGAACAGCCGATGCCGCGCAGTTCCCCCACGGTAACATCCATAATTCCGCAAAGACAGTACATGGTACAGATAACTGACATCCGCAAAAGCCCCACTTCAATTACTTGGGGGTCCGAAGAATAAATCCCCAGAAGCTGATTACCGAAAAGATACGCCAGCCATCCCAGAGAAAGCCCTACAAACGTCACCAAACCAAGGCATTCCAAAAAAACCTTCCCTATCCGCTTATAATTTCCCGCGCCGAAATTCTGGCTGGAAAAACTAAGCGCCGTCTGGTGGAACGTATTCATTGCCATATAGATAAATCCTTCAATATTCTGTCCCGCCGTGTTCCCGGCAACTGCCACAGAGCCAAAAGAATTAACCGAAGACTGAATCAGCACATTTGACAGGGAAAAGACCGTTCCCTGCAATCCTGCCGGAAAGCCAATCCGCATAATCTGCAGCATCTTCCCCCTGTTTATCTTAAGCTTCGCCAGCTCCACCCGACAGCCGCCCTCCATATGCATCATACACCGTAATACAAGCGCCGCGGATACGCTCTGGGAAAACACAGTCGCCAAAGCAACGCCTGCCACTCCCATGCGCAAGCCAATTACAAATATCAGGTTCAAAATAACATTGATAATTCCTGCGGTCAGCAGATAATACAGCGGCCGCTTCGTATCACCGACAGCCCGCAGGATTGAACTCCCGAAATTGTATAGCAGCAGTACCGGAATACCGATAAAATAAATACGGATATACAGTACTGCCTGCCCCAATACATTCTCCGGCGTTCCCATAAGAATTAAAATCTGCGGCGCTGCCAAAATCCCCAACACCAAGAGAATGCCGCCGCATAACAAACTCAGTACAATAGCGCTGTGCACTGTCTCACTCATGTCCCGCTCTTTGCCAGCGCCATAAAACTGCGCCACCAGTACATTTGCCCCAATCGAAAATCCGATAAACAGATTTGTCAGCAGGTTGATTAACGCAGCATTTGCGCCTACAGCTGCCAAAGCTGTATTTCCCGCAAACCTTCCCACGACTATCATATCCGCAGCATTAAACAATAGCTGCAAAATACCGGATAACATCAGTGGAACCGAAAACGCCAGGATTTTGGGAAACAGGGGACCGCTGCACATATCAATTTCATAAGATTTTGCTTTCATTTCATTCCTCCAGCATACTCCGCCCATCTATCTGCAACTCAATACCAAAATAACCAAGCGCCGTTGCGCCAATGTCAGCAAACGTGGACCTGGTACCAAAATTTCGCCCGGCGGGAATATTTTTCCCATACATCACAAGCGGCGTGTATTCCCGGGAATGGTCCGTGGACGGTGTAGATGGGTCGCAGCCATGATCTGCAGTAATCATCAGAATATCCTCTTCCCTCATTTTATGTAGAATTTCCGGCAGCCGTCCATCAAAATAAGTCAGTGCCTTGGCATACCCATCTACATCATTCCTGTGCCCATAGAGCATATCAAAATCCACCAGATTGACAAAACAAAGACCTTCAAATTCACGCTCCATATACGCCAGCGTCTTGTCTATGCCATCTGCATTGCCGCTGGTCCTCACAAAGTCCGTTACACTCTTACCAGCAAAAATATCATAAATCTTGCCAACGCCCAAGACTTCCTTACCATGCTCCGCAAGCAAATCGAGCATCGTCGTCTTCGGCGGGGTCAAGGAAAAATCATGCCGCCGTACAGTCCTGCTGAAACTCCCGGGTTCTCCCTCAAATGGACGGGCAATTACCCTGCCTACGCCATGCCTGCCCACCAGCATATCCCGCGCAATCTGACAATAGCGATACAATTCTTCCACTGGAACAACCGCTTCGTGCGCTGCCACCTGGAAAACGGAATCTGCAGAAGTATAGACAATCAAATCTTTACTTTTCATATGCTGCTCACCATAGTCCCTGATTACCTCTGTTCCGGAATAAGGTCTGTTGCAGAGCACTCCGCACCCGGTTTTTTCCGAAAATTCACGAATAACCTCTTTGGGAAATCCCTGTGGGTAAGTTGGCAGCGGCTGCGGCGATATAACACCTGCAATCTCCCAATGTCCGATTGTCGTGTCTTTTCCCTTGGAGGCTTCTGCCATTCTGGCAAAGGCTCCCATAGGCGTATCTTCCGGATCTCCAGTTTCTATCCCATCAATATTAAACAATCCTAATTTCCTCATATTAGGCATGGAAAAATATTTACTTGAAGCTGCCGCACGAACCGTATGGCTTCCCTCATCTCCAAAATCCGCAGCATCCGGCATTTCTCCAATACCCACGCTGTCTAACACAATCAAAAATATCCGTTTCATATTCACCAACCTCCAGCCCTGTGTTAATTACTAGGAAACAGCAAATCTATTTGTCGTTTCCATTAAATAATAGAACTTTTCTGATATGTATGCAAGTGGTAAAAAAGAATGCGCTGTGCACGTTCTTGCGCGCGAGCGGATTGCGAAAAAAATTCCCACAAACAGCGCCGTTGCTGCCTGTGGGAATTTCAAAAAGGGGAGGATAAGTATTTAACCTTATCTTTGGTTCAAAACTTTCAATTTCGCCGAAAGAAACAAGTGGGGGCTTTGTTCTTTCGGATAATGGTAGTATTGACCGTTTTTTCCCCTTTATACACACTTTTATAAATTTTTTATATTTTTTCTGTTTTTTCTATGATAGAATACTAATATGCGTTCAGTCACCAGTTTGGCGGCGCAACGATAAACAGCTTTCAAAGAAAGGTCCAACAAATTATGAATCAAAAAAATATTTTGCACAACAAATATTTCCTCTATGTCACAGAATTTTTTGCCGGTATGTCCGTGATGGCAGTTGAATTGGGGGCGAGCCGACTGATGGCTCCCTATTTCAGTTCCTCGCAGATTGTCTGGACAGTCATTATCGGCGTCATCATGATTGCCATGGCTCTGGGAAATGTATGGGGCGGCCGCACCGCTGACAAGAAGCCTTCCCCGGACAAGCTTTATGGCAGACTCTTGCTGGCTGCCGTGTGGATTGCTTTAATCCCTTTTGCCGGACGCTACATGATTGCCGGCATTTCACTGCTGCTGGCTGTGTTTATTACCAAGAATTTTCTGGTATGGGCAGCGCTCTTTACCTGCCTTGCCATATTTGCCTTTCCCTGCGTACTGCTGGGCACTGTAACGCCCTCTCTGGTGAAATATTCTGTCAACAGCCTGGACGATAACGGTAAGACTGTGGGAGAACTGGGGGCTTTAAACACAATCGGCAGCATCATCGGCACCTTCCTGCCCACTTTTGTCACAATCCCGGCGGTGGGCACTGCCATCACCTTTTTGATTTTTTCCGGCGTTTTGGCAGCAATCAGTATCGTGTACTTCCTTTCCATGCGCAAAAAAATCATAAAATGCGCTCTCACAGTCGTATTAATCCTGGCCCTGGGCCTGACTTCCAAAACTTTTAGTTTTGCTTTCTGGGAAGACGGCATTACTCTGGAAGACGAATCCATCTATAATTACCTACAGGTAAAGGAGAACGACCGTTCTGTCATCCTCTCCACCAACGTTTTGTTTGGCGTACAGTCCATCTTAATGAAAAATACAACGCTTTCCGGCATGTATTATGATTATGCCCTGGCTGCTCCGGTCATGGCAGGCATTCCCCAGATGGATTCCCCCGGCAATATCCTTGTCCTGGGTCTTGGCACTGGAACTTTCGCCAAATACTGCAGCGAATATTTTCCCGGCGTCTCCATCGAGGGAGTGGAGATTGACGAGAAGATTGCCAAATTGGCAGGAGAATATTTTGACATGCCCGATACCATAGATGTATCAGTCTATGACGGACGCTCCTATCTCACAGCCTCCGATAAGAAATATGATGTGATTATGGTGGATGCTTATCAGGATATTACAATTCCTTTCCAGATGTCTTCCGTAGAATTTTTCACAGAAGTTGAAAAACACCTGACGGACAACGGCGTGATGGTCGTCAACATGAACATGAAATCCAAGTCCGAGAATTCTATCAATGATTATCTCTGTGACACCATTGGCTCTGTCTTTGACCATGTGTACATTGCCCCAGTGGAAAGCGGTACCAACTGTGAAGTTTTTGCTTTCCAAAATCCAGACACTCTCCATACATTTAAGGACGGCTGCAGAAACCTTGGGAATCCTGACCTTACAGCCATGATGGAGACTGTCTCAGACTGCCTGTCCCCTCGGGAATGCGGTGATTTAATTCTCACGGACGACAAAGCGCCGGTCGAAGTCCTGGGCATGAAAGTTCTGGATGAAATCATTGCCGATGAGCTGGACTACTACCGGGCGCTCTACCTCAAAAAATTGTTCTAATTCAATATACTGTTCGTCTCCTGAATAACCTGCTGCACTTTGTCTGCAATCTTAGCAACCTTATCCATAGACTGTTTAATGTGCTCACTATTTTCAGAGGTCTGTTTGGCCCCTGTTATTGCCTCATCCACAGCAACCAGTAAATCACCGATTGTCGTGTCAAACCTGTCAATCACTACATTGATATCTTCTATAGCAGTGTGAATCTCTTCGTCATTCTCCTTGGCATTGCCAACGGAAGCCTTGGAGCTGGCGGACAATTCCCGGATATTGGTGGCAACCACTGCAAATCCTCTGCCTGCTTCCCCTGCTCTTGCCGCCTCTATCGCCGCATTGAGCGAGAGAAGGTTGATTTTGCCGGCAATCTTCTCCACATCCTGGGTCATAACGTTATATTTTGCCACACTCTCATTGATATTCTTCATGGAATCCGTTATATTGCGATTCAACTGCTTCAAATCTGCCATGTGCTCCGCGACATTCATCATATCATCAGAACTCTTAGTGCCAACGTTCCGTATAGCATCTGCCTCATCCTTGACATTGGCAATATTCTGGGCAAGCTCGCCGAATATCTCCATCAGTTCATGATTCATATTGAGAACTTCCTGATTGACCTCAGCAACCTTCTGACGCTCCTGACGAATTACCTTCATCACATACTGATGGCAGTTTTCTTTGGCATTGATACCTCTGGCAACGGCAATTGCCATCTCACGGCATGTTTTATAACCGCAGGCACGGCAGTCAAAGTTGCGCTCCGTGTGCGTCTCCTTGCCCATCATCTTATATGCGTTCTCAATCTCTGCTTCTGAAATACTTGCACTATGGGTCTTTCGCGCTTCATAGGTGCGCAGGAAATCCTCTACCCTGAGCTTCTTGTCAAACTCCGCAAACTGTTCATCCACGCCCTTTTTCGTGGTATGCTCCCTGCGCTTTTTCCTGCTGTAACGCTCCACATGATGCATGATATCAGACATCAGGAAACGGTGGCATTCCTTACCGGTAGCAGGTCCTCCATTGCACCCAAACTCACAGTTCAACACGTCAAACACCGTAGGTCTTGTCTCAGAATCCTGTTCCAGATACGCATCCAGTTCTTCATACAGCCGCTCCGTGCCCTCAGAAGTTATCACCTGCAACTCCGGCGAATGCACCAAAAGATTCTTTTTCAAGCCGCCCGGCGTGGGATAAATATTGCCCTCCCATCCCTGGTAGCCATCAAATTCAAACTCACTGTATGTGCCTTCCCGCGGGAAGTCTATCTTATTCTCTTTAAAATAATCCCTCAAATGCTCCATTGTGACATTATAATCAATAACCTTAATATCCCGAAATTCATCAATCTTGGCAATACATGGGGATATTGCCGCTATCTTGCCCCTAAAACCCAAAACCTTGCGCAGGTATATTGCTACACATGCCATAGGGCTCTGCACCGGCGATAAAAACGGCAGCAATTCCGGCTTATGGTAAAGCATATAATTGACTACAGCCGCACAAGGCTGAGAAATCAACTTTGCCCGCGGGTTCTTCTCCAGATACCGCAGATGTGCCCAAGTACAGATATCTGCGCCAAACCCCACATCGTAAATTTTAACATTGCCATGCTCCCGCAGCCAATTAAGCACATGACGCCACTGTCCATCAAAAGCTATCTTGATGGAAGGCGCCACAATCAACGCAAGTTCCTTACGATTATGCACATCTTCCAGAAATGCCGGAGCATCATCCTGAAAACTCCTCGCCCCATGGGTACACGCTTTGATACAAGCCCCGCATTTGATACACTTGTCATCGTTGATTAAAATTCTCAGCTGACCACCGTCGTCCAAACGCGCCACATTCGCTTCTTCTGCCGGACATGCACGCACACATGCGTTACATCCGACACACTTCTGTTCATCCACATTGATTATACTCATTTGTCATCATCCCCCAACCAGACATTTCCACTTCTACTAAAAATTATAAAATATGACTATGTCTCTGTCAAGGGACTTCCATCACTGCAGCTGATTTTTATACTTCTCATACAGGGCTTCAAGCTGCGCCCTGTCAGCATCCGATACCTGCCCATTCGCCAGACCGGCAAGTCCCTGCACATCACCGCTGGCTGCCATGTCCACTGCTTGTTTTATATTTTCGGGCGATATATACTTTTGGGCAATGCCCGTGAGCTGTTCTATATCTTCCTGCTCCATATTATCTACAACATCAGATACATCTACCTGCTGCCCTCCTACATTTACAGTCTTGGAAAGCTGCTGCTCAAATATCTTCTTGCCAATCTCCATGGCTGCTTTCGCCTTAATCTGCTTCTCTATCGTACCGCGTCCAGCAAAGAGCACAACCGCCCCCGCCACTAATATACCAGTCACCGCTAGCAACGCAACATGCTTTTTCCTCTTCTTCATAAAAAATACACCTCCCATAATCATGAATATTTATGCACTATCCCAACCAAAGCCCTCAATAAAAAGTTAGTTGCGAACAATTTCATTCTATCACAATCTCGGGAGATGTATGTTATTTTTTCCTTAAAGATTTATAAATTTTTATCTCTGCAGCAGCAAAATGGAAATTTTTTATACTTCAATGTGATAAATTACTCCCTTTAGAACAAGAAGAACAGCTGCCGCTGCACCCACTGCAACGCTTCCCGTTCTTTTTATCTTTATACAGGCTAAAGCCTGCCAAACCTGCAAGAGCTAATACAGCTGCGCCGACCACAAGTGTTCCCATAATGAACCTCCCTTATCTGCTTACTGATACAATAATGATTCTTTAGTTAGTATAAGCTAACCAAATCAGTTTGTCAATACTTTGTTAAAGGTTTGAAAAACCAAAAAACCGCATGGCATTGTTATAGCAGATATCTGTAACCAGTCCGCCCAGCCAGTCCCTGTCATCGGGATATTCGCCAAGCTCTACCCAGCCGCCGATTAAATCACAGAGTATGCGCCGGAAATATTCATGGCGCGTATAAGACAGAAAACTTCTGGAATCTGTCAGCATACCAATAAAATTGCCCAAAAGCCCCAGGCTGGCAAGTGATTCCATCTGCTCCCTCATACCATGTTTGTGATCGTTAAACCACCATGCGCTGCCCTGCTGTATTTTGCCCGCTGCGCCCGATTCCTGAAAACATCCAATCAACGCGCCCAAAGCCGCGTTATCTTCAGGATTCAGGCTGTAGAGAACTGTCCTGGGCAAGGTCTGTTTCTGACATAGTGCATTCAGATAAGAAGATAATTTTGTCATTGGAACGCGATTGTGAATCCCATCAAACCCGGTATCTGCGCCAAGTTCCCGGTACATTTTCGTGTTATTGTTTCTGGTCACGCCAAAATGAAGCTGCAATGCCCAACCGCGCTTGTCATATTCACTTCCCAGCCAGATTAACGCCTCTGTCTTAAATTTCATTTCTTCTTTTCGGGGAATCTTTTTCCCCTGCAGGCCCATGCGGAAAATCTTTTCAACCTCCGTTTCCTTTGACGGTGACCATGGCACATACAAAAGTCCATGGTCGCTAATTACACAGCCCATGTCGGTAAAATAGTCCATGCGTTTACTTAAGGCTGCTTTCCAGTCATCAAAATTACGGATAGCTATGCCGGAGACAGCGGAAAGTTTTCTCATATAATCCGTAAAATCGTCTTTCTCAATAGACAGGGCCCGGTCAGGACGCCAGGTAGGGAGCACCTGAAATCCTACCGTATCATCTCTGGCGATTGCGCGATGCCAGCACAGATTATCCACTGGGTCGTCCGTGGTGCACATCAGCTTCACATCCGATGCGCGTATAATTCCGCGGACACTCATATCCTCCTGCGCAAGGCGTTCTTCACATAATTGCCACACTTCCTGCGCAGTATGCCCATTCAATATTCCATCGTAGCCAATATAACGCCATAACTCCATGTGGCTCCAGTGGTACAAAGGATTGCCGATTGCTTTTTCCAGTGTCTGCGCCCACTTGTAGAATTTTTCATAATCCGTGGCATCTCCGGTAATATATTTTTCTTCCACACCATTACTGCGCATCTGCCGCCATTTATAATGGTCCTCATAAAGCCATACCTGCGTCATATTATCAAACTGCCAGTCCTCAGCAATCGCCCTAGGGCTGATATGGCAATGGTAATCTATAATGGGCAGTTTTTCCGCATAGGTGTGGTACAATTGGCGTGCTGTCTCTGTGGACAGCATGAAATTCTCGTGCAGGTATTTCCTTCTTCCCATAGATTACACCCCAGAGTAAGCAAGGAAACCGCCGTCAATCGGCAATACTACACCGGTGATGAATCCTGCCGCCTCCTCGCTGAGGAAAAAGAGCACGCTGCCAATCAGCTCCTCCGTCTTACCAAAACGTTTCATCGGCGTAGCTGCTAAAATTTTACCCGTGCGCTCTGTGGGGGTTCCATCCTCACGATATAATAATTTTTCATTCTGGTTGGTGACAAAAAAACCCGGCGCAAGGGCATTGACGCGGATTCCTTCCTCTGCGAAATGCACTGCAAGCCACTGCGTGAAATTGCTGACTGCCGCTTTCGCCCCGCTGTACGCTGGAATCTTAGTCAACGGCGCATAAGCATTCATAGAGGAAATATTTAAGATATTGCAGCCCTTTCTGCCTACCATATCCCGTGCAAACACCTGCGTAGGCAGAAGGGTGCCTATGAAGTTAAGGTTAAATACAAACTCTACACCGCTCTGCCCCAAATCAAAAAAGGTCTTGACGTCTTCTTCCAAATCCTCTGCAGAAAAATATTCCTTATCGGTAGTCGCAAGCGGATGATTGCCCCCAGCTCCATTAATCAGGATATCACAAGGACCGAAATCATCCAAAATCTTTATATGGGCCGTCTCAAGGCTGTCTTTTTCCAGCGCATTTGCCTGATAACCTTTGGCTATCCCGCCTGCTGCGGTAATTTTATCTGCGCTCTGCTTTGCCGCTTCCCCATTGAGATCCAGGAGGGCAACTTTCGCCCCGCACTCCGCAAGCGCTTCTGCCATCGTAGAGCACAGAACGCCGCCCGCCCCGGTGACAACTGCTACTTTTCCGTTTAAATCAATTTTATATGGTACGCTCATTTCCTTTTCTCCCTTCTCAATTTATTAAAACTGCATACTTATTTTCTTTCTGCTCCTTTTTCTATTGCTTCCCACAGACCGTTCAGATAAGTGGCGCCCAATGCCCGGTCGTACAGGCCGTAACCAGGACGCCCGGTTTCTCCCCAAATCATCCGTCCATGGTCCGGGCGGATATAACCGCAGAATCCATGGTCGTACAAGGCTTTCATAATCCCATACATATCCAGAGAACCGCATTCTGAGAGATGCGCCCGCTCCTCAAAGCCGTTATCAAGCACCTTGACATTGCGCATATGCACAAAATGGATTCTGCCCTGGGAGGCGTATTTCTGCGCCATATGCACCACGTCATTGCGGCAGGAACAGCCCAAAGAACCGGTACATAGTGTAATACCATTATGCGGGTCGTCCACTAATTTTAAAAAACGGTCAAGATTTTCCTCACAGGTGATAATCCTTGGCAAACCAAAGATACTCCAGCAGGGGTCGTCCTCATGGATTGCCATATTGACATCGCAGGAAGCGGCAACCGGAATCACCCGTTCCAGAAAGTATTTAAGATTATTCCATAAATCTTCCTCCGTCATTTTCTGGTACTCTGCCACAATATCCTTCAACTGTTCCCTGCTGTAACTTTGGTCCCAACCCGGCAGCGTCAGGTCACTGTCGCTCTGCAATGGGTTTACCGCATCTACTTGTTCCTGATAATACACCAGAGAAGTGGAGCCATCTGCAAGCTCATGGTCCAGCTGCGTTCTCGTCCAGTCAAACACCGGCATAAAATTGTAACAAATACATTTCACGCCCGCTGCCGCCACACGTCTGATGTTTTCGCAGTAATTCTCTATATATTTATCACGTTCCGGTTTCCCCAGCTTAATAGCTTCATGTACCGGAATGCTCTCCACCACTTCAAAATGTAACCCTGCCTCCTCAATCTGTTTTTTCAGGGATTCAATGGAAGCCATTGGCCACACCTCACCGGGCGGTACATCATATACTGCCGTCACAATGGTGTGCATACCTGGAATTTGACGGATATTTTCAAGCGTCACTTTATCATCTTCCCCATACCATCGAAACGATAACTTCACCCTTTTCATGAAATTTCCTCCTTCCTTCGTTCTGCCAGGATTTCTCCGTTTTTCTCTACTACGCCCTTGCTCAGCGGATATGCAAAAATCAATATCAGACCGACGATGATATAACAGACGCCTGGAAAAATCGTGGCAATGTTATAAATGCCGGCGCGCACCGCATCGGTCTGCACCGCTCCCGGCTCGGACACATAACCGATTGCCGAGAGCGCAAAGCCGCTGACTCCGCCTGCCAATGCCTGCCCAATCTTCCTGGCAAACGAGTACACGCCATACACCGTACCGTCCTCGCGGCTGCCTGTCTTTACTTCCTGATAGTCAATGACATCCGTGATATATGCCCAAACAACCATATTAAAATAGTACATGCCGAAATTGGCAATAAATGTGACGGCAACGAATACCCAGGGATTTTTCACTTTAAAGAAGAACAGCAGCACAAATATAATGCCCGTAAATAGCATTCCTGCCGCCCCCGCTTCCTTTTTGCCGAAATGCTCCGAAATCTTTCCGGTAAACGCTGCCAGAAGCAAGGATGTCGGCACGCCTACAAACCCCAAAACAGATAAGGCATTCGTGTCCTTGAACCATTCCGCAAAAAGATAATTATTCATGGACTGCCCAAGCAAAGAACTCAGCAGCAGGAAAATTGCCGCCCCGATGATGGCAAGCAATGCCCGGTTTGATACGAGGGCTTTCACAGTCTCACCCATCCCCGGCATTTTGCCACCATCTTTTTTCTTAATCTCCACACGCTCCGTTGTCATCTGGTAGCACAGGACATAACAGATAACTGCCAGCACGGCAAATACCCCGGCAATAATAGTAAAATTCCTGCCGCTGACTATCTGGTTGCCATCCGCATCCGTATAATAGACTACCATCGGCGCAACAACCATAATCACAACGCTGGCGAAAGTCGCACCCATCGAACGGAACGTAGACAGTTCTGCCCGCTGCCTTGGATTGTCGGTGATTGCCGATGCCATGGAACCGTAAGGGATATTAATCGCGGTATACAACAGGGAACCCCATAAAATATAGGTGATAAACATATAGATAATTTTCACAGTCATGGACGCTGGCGCCAACGCCGACTGGTACATCAGGAAACTGACAAACGCCACCGGTATGCAGATGCGCTTAATCCAGGGACGGAATTTGCCGTCCCCGGCTGCCGGCAGCCTGTCCACAATCCGCCCCATGCCAATATCGGTAAAGGCGTCCACCACTCTTGCCACCACAAAGAGAATACCCACCATTTTAGGGTCTATCCCTAAAACATTCGTATAGAATACCATTAAAAAAGAGCTTGCGAAAATAAAGGTAAAATCATTTCCGAAATCTCCAAACATATACCCCAGCTTGTCTCTCATGCCAAAGGGTCTTTTATCGCTTTTGCCACTCATATCATTTCCTCCAGGTATCATAAAGTACACATATTTAAAGCTATTGTCTGCAACTAGAGGGAAATTATTCTTTGGCAGCAAATTTTTTATTGACATTTATATCGCACCGCGATATAATTTTACTATCGTAGTACGATATATCGCAGTGAAATATAAGGAGGTGTTTATCATAGACGCGCATATTAAGAAAGTCTATGTACCCATGACGGAAACAGGCTTTTATATTCTCCTATGTCTGCAGACGCCAAAACATGGTTACGGAATCGTGCAGAAGGTAAAGGAAATAACCAACGGCGATATTTGTCTGGCGCCAGGGACTATGTATGGAAGCCTGTCAAAAATGGAAAAGGACGGATTGATTCGTTTCCTCCGGGAAGAAGAAAAAAGGAAAATATATACGATTACAGATTTAGGCAATGAAGTACTAAATATTGAGATGAATAGAATCGAACGCTTATATAAGAATATGAAGGAGATGAAATAATGGAAGATAAAAAAACTGTTTTTAAATTTTTTACAATCTTTCAATACCAGCAGGAAGAAGAATTCTTAAGTTCTATGCACGCAAAAGGGTGGAAACTGGCACAAATAACATTTCCAGGCTTCTATCATTTTAATCGCTGCCAGCCGCAGAATGTTACATACCGTTTAGACTATACTCAGAAGGGCATACAAAATAAAACAGACTATATACAGATGTTTTCAGATTGCGGCTGGGGTTATCTGTTTGATTTCGCTGGATACAGTTATTTTTATAAAGAAAGCACAAACAGTCAGGAACAGGAAGAAATATTCTGTGATGATGAATCAAGGCTTGACATGATGAAACGTGTTTTCAAAGGCAGGATTATCCCGCTTATCATCCTGTTTGTCTGCGTTATTTTACCGCAGCTTTTCACGTATATCTTTGGCTATGGCTTAAGTGGAAGATTTCAGGACCTTTTCTCCATCACTTTCATGATATTGGCAATTTTATATTTAATTATATTCAGCGCAATGTCATATCAGTTTTATCAATATCAGAAACAAATATCGCCGATATCTTCCGGCATAAAATTGAAATACCTGGGAATCATCATACTCATCTTGTTGATTATTATTAACATCGGAATATTCTTTTATCTTACAAAACGGTCCGTTTATTCTATCTCAGAAAGAGCGGATGGATTTACGCTAACCGCGGAACAATTAAACAAACCTGTAATTATGGAATACCGCCTCAAAAAGGGCGACTGCATCTCTGTCAGCCATCAACATGATGGCGGCGAGTTATCTATCCGTATAGAAGAAGAACATGAATATCCTGTTTTTTACGGAAACAGTTACAATGGATTTGGTGATTTTACTGTAGAAATTCAAGAAGACGGGGATTACAGAATAGAATGCTCCGGCCGGGGAGCGAAAGGCGCGATTCGATTTGATATCGAATAACCTGCTCCCTCCGTGCATTCTCTATACCAGACCTTTCCCCTGCGGGCAGACAAACTTTTATCACCATACTGCCTGCCCGCAAGAGAGCATGTAACTTCCTTATACAGAAACCCTCACCGCTGTCTCCAGAGCAATCTCAATCATTTTGCCAAAGCCCACCTGCCGCTGCTCAGAAGTCAGCTCCTGCGCACGGTAAAGGTGGTCTGAAATCGTCAGGATACAGAGCGCATGTTTGCCTGCCCTTGCCGCATTCAGGTAAAGCGCCCCGCTTTCCATCTCCACAGCCAGTACGCCCATTTTCTTATAACAGTCTTTAGAGCGTTCTGAATAAAACGCATCTTCTGAGAGAATATTTCCTACCCTTACTTCTGTACCCAACTCCCTGGCGCTTTCTACCGCATTGCTTAAAAGACGGTAATCCGCCAATGGCGCCAAATGTCCGGGACACGCAAACTGGTCTGGATAATCCGAGACAACGGAAGCGCCCATGCCGATTACCACATCCATGACATTCATGTCATCCTGAATTGCTCCTGCGGAACCCACGCGGATAATGTTATCTACATCATAGAAATGAAACAGTTCATAAGAATAGATGCCAATAGACGGCATTCCCATGCCGGAACCCATCACCGACACTTCCTTACCTTTGTATGTCCCGGTATACGCCAGCATTCCCCGCACCTGGTTGACACAGCGCGGCTGCTGCAGATAAGTCTCTGCAATGAATTTGGCGCGTAAGGGGTCTCCGGGCATCAGTACGGTTTTGGCAAAATCGCCTGCCTTTGCTTCAATATGAGGTGTTGGTATGTTTGACATAAGTTTGTCCTCCTTTTTTATAATAATCTTTATCCCAATTAGGTAATAATACTAATCACAAAAGCCCCCAGGCTCGCATAGACGGCTACAGTAAACAGACTTCCCCCGCGATATGCCGATGCAAGCGCTGCTATTACGCCCACGGCCGCTGAAATGAAAGAACCTGTTGCATAGAAAACTGCCGGAAATGTCATGGCTCCCAATACTGTGTAGGGGATATATGCAAGAAAAGAGCGGATATATTTATTCTCTATCTTTTTACGAAAAATTACAAACGGAAATACCCGGATTAAGTAGGTCACGACAAACATGACAAGCAGGTATATCCAAAATACAGATAACTCCATTATGTTCCCTCCTGTTCTTCTTCCATGGGAAAGCAGACTGCGCCAATTGCGGAAGCTGCCACCGCACAGATAATGACTGCAAAACCGCTGGAAATATTCTTAAGCCCCGGCAGATAATATAATACAAAACTAAACGCCACCGCCAACAAGGTAATCTTTAAGATACGGCTGTCCTTTTTCATGGCAGGAACGATAATCGCAATGAACATTCCATATATCGCCAAGCCAAGCGCATTTGTGACATTCTCAGGCAGAATATTACCACACACGGCTCCCGCCAGCGTACCGCCTGTCCATCCCAGATAGGGCAGCACAGCAAGCCCGGCAAAATACTGGCTGCTGACCTCTCCTTCCCTGCTCATAGCCACCGCAAAGATTTCATCTGTAACCGCAAACCCCAGGAGCATTTTCCTGCCCGCGCGAAAATCCTTATCCACTTTCTGCGACAGCGAAATGCTCATCAGGGCATAGCGCAGATTTATCACCAACTGTGAGAGCGCCATCTCTATGTATGTGCCTGCCGCTGCCATAATGGTAATCCCTGCAAACTGCCCGGCAGAAGTCAGATTCATTATTGACACCAGAAGCGCCTCCCACCACTGCAACCCCGAAGATACAGCTGCCAAACCAAATGTAAAGGACACGGAGAAGTAGCCGATGCCGATTGCGCTCCCATCTTTAATGCCCTGTATAAACTGTTTCATATTTGTCCTCACTCCTCCAGAAAAATCACTGTCAAATTATATAAATTCATCGATATGTTCTGCATATTCTCTGAGAGAACTCTCATTATTGAGCTTTGCAAAAATCTCCTCGCGCTCCTCACCGTCCAAATATTCCCTGACATTGACGTTCAGCATTAAATCTGGAAAATCTGCTCTGACATTCTCCCCAAAGCGGAGAGCTGCATTCAGGCAGCTCTCGATAATTTTAGCACAATGACTTTCAAAAGCTTCCGTATATTCGCTCGTCTGTAAATTTGTAAAGGCTGCCTTATTCTCCTCCAGATATCCACGCATGCTGCCTGAAATTTCTTCAAAAGCCTCAAATAACTCCCATTCATCCTCACAATATTTATAGTACCAAAAATCATCGGAATCCTCATCCACCTGCTCATATAAATAACTGTCCGTATTAGCAATCATGCCAATGGAATCTGCCCCTCTCGCACAATCCAGGGAAAGGATATAAATATCATCATTTTCTGCCAGCCAATTTTGAAACGTATCTTTCATTTGTTTTACAACGTTTTCGGTAAATTCCACATAATCAAACATCTGTTCATGCACACTCCATTTCTGTTTTTGCATTCTGTATAATATCTATTTTAACATAAATAAATTGAGAAAAACAACATATATCCCCCTTTGAGTTTGCCCATTTTTTGGGGGTTCCCCAGCTATTGAAAATCGTCTCCATTCGCGGTAAAATAGCAGAGAACATATCGTTGACAGTCATTGATTCACACAGACGGAGGACAAATAAATGGATATTTTACACGCACCTGTTTACGAGGGCAGACCCACAGACACCGCCAACAGACTTGAAAAAGAACTGCGCGCCTATGATTTGCTGGATTCCTTAGATATGACTTACCTGCGGATGGACCATGACGCGCTGCCAACCATCGAGGCATGTCAGGATGTGGACACGCGCCTGAACACACACGTCTGCAAGAACCTGTTCCTCTGCAACACCCAAAAAACGAGCTTTTACCTGCTGATGATGCCCGGGGAAAAGAAATTCCAGACGAAAGTCGTTTCCAAACAGTTAGGGATTGCCCGACTGTCCTTTGCCCCAGAAGAATATTTAGAGCAGCTTTTAGGTCTTACGCCAGGCTCCGTCACCGTCCTGGGGCTGATGAATGACAGGGAACATCGTGTACAGCTCCTTATGGATGAAGATTTGCTAAAAGAAGAATACATCGGCTGCCATCCCTGTATCAATACCTCAAGCCTGCGCATTGCCACCAAAGACCTGACAGAAAAATTCCTCCCGGCAGTACAGCATTCGCCGGTGTATTTGTCCCTGCCGAAGTCAAATATCCGCGCATACCCGCAGGGCACTTAGCGCGGCTGCTTGGCTCATTGCTCGCGGGAATAAAATTTTCTTGCAAAACGGAGGCAAACCGTCTATCATAGTAAACAAGGTTCTGCTTGAGAATCTAAGACTTTCGCAGCATTCGCCAAATACCCGTGACAGCGCGGCTGCTTGGCTCATTGCTCGCGGAAATAAACATTTAGAACCCCATGGAAATCACCAGACTGCTCTGACAAATCCCCTGAGGTTCTGAATACGGCTACAACATGTAAATTCATTTAAGTTAAGGAGTACTCTATGAAAAAATCACGACAAATTCTCGCCATCCTGGGCATTGTCCTGCTGGTAGGACTATACCTTGCAACCCTTATTTTAGCCATCCTGGGGAAAAATTTCTTTCCGCTGTTCATGGCCTCGCTGTTCGCCAGCATGGCGCTTCCCATTTTGATTTGGCTATATGGCTTCATCTACAAGTGGGTGAAAAAAAATTCAGGACAGCAAGATATTTAATACGATACTCCCAGGCTCCTCAGTTCCTCTTCTGCCTGGGATTTTGTATGAAAATGGATGGTCGCCATTCCCAGCCGGTTAGCTGCAACGATATTGCCGCGGTTATCATCCACAAATACACATTCTGTAGGTTCCAGCTGATACTTCTTGAACAACGCCTCATAAATTTCTGGTTCCGGCTTCGTAGCATGGACCTCAAAGGAAAAGACCGCGCCATCCACATCCTCCACAAATGAGAGTTCTTCGATGCTCTGTGAATAGAGGCGTCTGGGATAATTGGACAGCAGATATACCCCATATCCCTTTTCCTGCAGGCCCGCAATCCAGGATGGCGTATAATCATAACGCTTCATGGCATTGCCAAGATTATCCCAGAAACGCATAATGTCTTCCTCGCAATCCGGTGCTCCTTCTAAAAATCCCTGCAGAATCTCCTCATCTGACATTTTACTGCGGTCAAATTCATTCCACAATGCTGACCTGACAGTCGCATCTGCTACTTTTTCATACACTTCCGGCGTGAAATTAAGGCTCTCAAAGAACCCCTGCCAATCAAAATCCAAGAGAACTTTGCCCACATCAAAAACCACATTTTTTATCATAGCTTTCTCTTATTCCCCTCCGATTTACCGATAGATAATATCATCTCTTCCCGGTCCATTGGAAACCATGGTAATCGGGAATCCAATTTTTTCTTCTATAAACTCAATGTATTTCCGGCAATTCTCCGGCAAATCCTCATATTTGCGGATTCCCCGGATATCACACTTCCACCCCGGAAGCGTCTCAAACGCCGGTTTTGCCTGCGCAAGCTTCACAGTCGGCGGGAATTCTGTAGTCAACTCGCCGTCAATCTCATACCCAACGCACACTGGAATCTCATCCAGATAGCCCAGGACATCCAGCACCGTAAACGCCACATCTGTCGTTCCCTGCATCCGGCAGCCATATTTGCTGGCAACCGCATCAAACCAGCCTACGCGTCTGGGACGTCCGGTTGTCGCACCAAACTCTCCGCCATCTCCGCCTCTTCTTCTCAACTCATCAGCTTCTTCATCAAAAATCTCACTGACAAATGCACCTGCCCCTACTGCTGAGGAGTAAGCCTTGCAGACGGTAATGATTTTACTAATCTCATACGGCGGGATACCCGCCCCAATCGCACCGTAAGCGGCAAGCGTAGAGGAGGACGTTACCATCGGATAGATGCCATGGTCCGGATCCTTCAAAGAACCGAGCTGCCCCTCCAACAGGATATTTTTCCCCTCTTTGATAGCCTTCCACAGATAAGCAGACGTATCACAGACATGGGGAGCTATCATATCCCTGTATTCCAACAGCTCTTTCAGCAAATCTTCCGCCTTAAACAGCGGTTTATGGTACAGATGCTCGAGCATAACGTTTTTCATCTCACAAATCCGCTCTGTTTTCTCTTTTAATGTCTCCTCATCAAATAATTCGCTGACCTGGAAACCAATTTTGGCATATTTATCAGAATAAAATGGCGCAATTCCAGACTTTGTGGAGCCAAAAGATTTACCGCCCAACCGTTCTTCCTCATACTGGTCAAACAGCACATGGTAGGACATTACTATCTGTGCACGGTTCGACACCAGAATTTTCGGCTTGGGAACGCCTCTGCTTACAATGGACTGGATTTCCTCTACCAACACAGGAATATTCAGTGCCACGCCGTTTCCGATAATGCTGGTGGTGTGGCTGTAAAACACTCCGCTCGGAAGCGTATGTAATGCAAATTTCCCATAATCGTTGATAATGGTATGCCCAGCATTCGCACCGCCCTGAAAGCGCACAATGATATCTGCCTCTTTCGCCATCATATCGGTAATCTTGCCTTTACCTTCATCTCCCCAGTTTGCTCCTACAATCGCCTTTACCATTTGCAATTCCTCCTTTATATCCTTACTTATTGGGGAATTTCCCTCAACAAGTATACCAAATACGTTTGAAGAAGTAAAGCGAATGTTTCTAATTTCATAGATTTTTTCAAACAAACGTTCTGCTTATAATGACTCCTATGCTAAATCTGCTATATCTCAAAATATTCGCTGCCAATCATCAAATCATTTTCCAGCAGCTTGGCAAACCTGGCGACAATCGCTTTTTTCTCCTCCCAGAACTGCCTGGCGCGCACCGTTACCATGGGATTAGGTTCTTCTTTATTGGAACTTTCCATAATATGGTAATAGGCTTTGGCATAGCTGGAAGCATGGGAGTTGCCCATCGTCATGCAGTCCCAGACGATTCCCATTGCGCCTTCCTCATCCAGAAGGTCCGCTTCCATCAGCAATATCATCTCTAAGCTGGCCTCTTCATCCCGCATATGGTTCTTATCAGAATGGCAGGCAATCAACCCTTCTACCTTACGGGAAAATGCCTCTTCCATCTTCTGTTCCCTGGCATATGCATGGAATGCCTGCACACTGCGCTGCGCATGATGTTCATTGTCCCGGTTTTCATAACCGATGTCATGGAAAATCGCCGCTGTATACAGCGCCTCTGTATCTACGTTTTCCAACCCTTCCGTCAGACGTTCACACCAGTGCAGCACACGGATACTGTGCTGAAATCTGGAACGGAACGGATGCAGGGGATTGGGAGATTCAATCCCCTTATGCTCTGTCAGATATTCCTTCACATAGGCTAAATACCTGCGATACGTCTCATTCATGCAAATTCCTCCTTTTGCCCCAGCTGCCTTTCTTAAGCCTCCTGCCCAGAAGCCATCTCTCTCAACAATTCAATTTCTCTCTGATAGCCGTCCAGTTCATTCGGCGTCTCCAGATAAAACGGAAGATGCTTAAGCCTGGGATGTGTCACTATCTTTGCAAAAGCTGTCAGTCCTATCTGTCCTTCGCCAATTTTTTCATGGCGGTCCTTATGGCTGCCGCAAGGATTTTTGCTGTCATTGATATGAATGGCTTTCAGCCTTTCCAGACCGATAACATGGTCAAACTCATCTAAAACGCCATCTAAATCACCTACAATATCATAACCTCCATCAAATACATGGCAGGTGTCCAGACAGACGCCAAGCTTTTCCGTATCTTCCACCTTATCTATGATTGCACGAAGCTCCTCAAAGGTTCTTCCTACTTCCGAACCCTTTCCTGCCATCGTTTCCAAGAGGATAGTGGTGGAAAATTTCTGCTCGCCTATGCGGTTCAGCATATCGGCAATATAAGAAATACCTGCATCTACTCCCTGCTTCACGTGGCTCCCGGGATGGAAATTATACATCCCTCCGGGTATGTGCGCTAATCTCGCTAAATCATCACACATCGTCTCATAGGCAAACTGCCGAAGTCCTTCATCCTTAGAACAGGCATTTAAGGTATAGGGGGCATGGGCAAGAATCTGCGCAATCCCATGCTCCCCTGCAAACGTCAGGTATTCTCCTATATCGGCAAGGTCTAATTCCTTAGCTTTGCCGCCCCGCGGATTCCTTGTAAAAAACTGAAACGTATTTGCTCCTATTCTGTCCGCCTCCTTGCCCATGGCCAGATAACCTTTGGAGGAAGACAAATGACATCCGATTCTTAACATGATACTTCTCCTGTTATTTCACTTTTACGGCCTTACTCTTCGCACTGTATCTGGAGACATATCCCCTCTTTGACACAAATGCTTTGATGTAATATTTCTTTTTCTTGCTGTTATATTGATACAGCTTCTTACCTTTCACCTTGTAAGCAAGCTGATACTTTTTATTTCCTTTATTGTACTTATAAATTTCATAGGTACAGATGCAGCAATGGCAATGCTTTCTGTACCGGAAACATATGCAGCCCCTTCCATACCGCATATGCCTGCCGGCAGCGTCAAAAGCATTGCCATTAGAATACTTAATGTTCTTTTGAGTTTCATTGCCCTTTTCCATCCTTTCTTTCCAAACGCTATGCCTAATTAGCATTTTCTGGAATTCAAGAATAACATGGAAAAAAACATTCCGTCAAGATAAATTATAATTCCTTCTTCATGACGGCGCCCTTTGCCCCTGAAGTCACCATCTGCGCATAGCGGGACAGGTATCCTTCCGTCACTTTCGGCTCCCTGGGCTGCCACTGCTCTTTCCTCTTATCAAGCACATCCTGCGGCACATCAAGCTCTAGTTTCATCTCAGGAATATTAATTTTGATGGTATCCCCTTCCTCTACTAATGCGATTGTCCCTCCTACTGCCGCCTCCGGGGAAA
This sequence comes from uncultured Lachnospiraceae bacterium, assembly GCA_910585895.1. Taxonomy (GTDB): domain Bacteria; phylum Bacillota; class Clostridia; order Lachnospirales; family Lachnospiraceae; genus Petralouisia. Next base: position 24,411 of record CAJUHY010000010.1, on the reverse strand, counting down.
CATGCCCAATGGAAGCTCCGCGGCTGGCGCCGGAGAAACGTCCGTCTGTAATCAATGCCACTGTGGAGCCAAGCCCCATACCAGCTATGGCAGACGTTGGGTTCAGCATCTCACGCATACCCGGACCTCCTTTGGGTCCTTCGTAACGAATGACAACCACATCGCCAGCAACAATCTTTCCGCCTTTGATAGCCGCAATCGCATCTTCCTCACAGTCAAATACACGTGCCGGGCCTTCATGCACCATCATCTCCGGCGCTACGGCAGAACGTTTGACCACGCTGCCTTCAGGAGCCAGATTTCCTTTCAATACCGCAAGCCCGCCTGTTACGCTGTAAGGGTTATCCAGAGGACGGATGACCTGAGGATTTTTATTTTCACATCCTTTGATGTTCTCTCCCACCGTCTTGCCCATCACTGTCATACACTCAAGATGCAGCAGTCCAAGTTCCGCCAGTTCGTTCATAACCGCATACACGCCGCCTGCCTCGTTCAAATCTTCCATATAGGTTGGGCCTGCCGGCGCCAGATGGCAGAGATTCGGTGTTTTCTCACTGATTTCATTGGCAAATCCGATATCAAAATCAAAGTCAATCTCATGGGCGATTGCCGGCAGATGCAGCATACTGTTGGTCGAGCAGCCTAACGCCATATCCACTGTCAGGGCGTTCAAAACCGCCTCCTTGGTCATGATATCCCTGGGGCAGATATTTTTGCGGTACATTTCCATCACTGCCATGCCCGCATGTTTGGCAAGGCGCAGACGGTCAGAATATACCGCTGGAATCGTACCATTACCCTTTAGTCCCATACCCAATGCCTCTGTCAGGCAATTCATGGAATTCGCTGTGTACATACCGGAACAGGAACCGCAGGTAGGACATGCTTTCTCCTCAAATTCGCAGACATCTTCCTCGCTCATCGTGCCCGCCGCGTAGGAACCGACTGCCTCGAACATTGAAGACAGGCTGGTCTTTTTCCCTTTCACGTGGCCGGCAAGCATGGGCCCTCCGGAGACAAATACGGTCGGCACATTAATACGCGCTGCCGCCATCAAAAGTCCCGGCACATTTTTGTCACAGTTAGGCACCATCACCAGTGCGTCAAACTGATGTGCCAAAGCCATACACTCTGTAGAATCAGCAATCAAATCCCTGGTCACCAGAGAATATTTCATTCCCATATGTCCCATGGCAATTCCATCACAGACTGCAATCGCCGGAAATACCACCGGTACTCCGCCTGCTTCTGCAACGCCCATCTTCACAGCGTTTACAATCTTATCCAGATTCATATGACCTGGTACAATCTCATTGTAGGAACTTACAATACCTACCAACGGCTTATCCATTTCCTCTCTGGTAAATCCCAAAGCATTGAACAGGGAACGGTGCGGCGCCTGCTGCATTCCCTTTTTTACATTATCACTTCTCATTCGCTTCTCTCCTTTTTGATAGCTGCAGAACCTGCATATATTACCTGTCTGCAACTTTTTTATAGCGCTATCATAACACCCATGTTGTCTGCTGTCAATAGTGTTGTCTGCTTTCTTTGTCAAAAAGTAACTATATAACTTTAAAATAATAACAAGGAAATCATATCACAGGAATGTCTTCATGTCGCAACTTTTTCAAAATTTCTACACCCAAATAATGACAGAACAACCAATTTGTGATAAAATTTATCATTATCAAAAGAATTCAGAGGGAATACAATTATGAATGAATCGTTAATGGACCATAATTTAATTGAATATTTACTGACCCTGATGGAACTTCCTGATAACAACTCCTTGGACACTGATTATCTAGCCGATACCAGCGGGAACACAGAGACCTCCATTCCACTGAATCCCTCCGACATCCGCAGAGCTCAGGAAATCATCAAATTCATGGATGAAATGCCCGGCGGATTTTTAATCTACCGCGCTGAGGGCAATGAGGACATCATTTATGCCAACCAGGCAGTTTTGAGAATTTTCAGATGCGACACGCTTCAAGAATTTAAGGAATTAACCGGGAATTCTTTTAAGGGCATTGTGCACCCTTACGACCTGGATGCTGTACAGGAAAGTATCCGCAAACAAATTTCTGACAGCCAGTATGACCTGGATTACGTGGAATACCGTTCCATACGCAAAGACGGCGCTATCTGCTGGATTGAAGATTTTGGACATTATCTGGAGGTTGAGGAACTGGGAGGTATTTTCTATGTTTTTCTCACAGATGCAACGGCCAAAAAGAACCAGTATTTATTAGAGCGCGCTGCTTTAATTGATAAGAAAGAGAAGAAAATGCAAAGCCTGATTGAAGCATATGACAAAGAAAAGAAGATGATTCATCAGGAACATTTACGACGTTTAGAGGTCATCGAAGGTCTCAGCGTCAACTATGATTCTATCCTCTATGCAGATTTAGACAGCGACAAGATTTTCCCCTATCGGCTAAGCTGCAGGACCAAACGCCAGTTTGACGACAGGTACCATATCGTCGGCTTTCGTTGGTATGTTTCCAACTATTTAGATACCTGGGTCCATCCTGAAGACCGCGCTATGGTTTCCCAGTTTACCAACCCTGAGTACATCCGCGGCAAGCTGTCTGAGAAGAAAACATATTACATAAATTATCGTGTCATGAGCAATGAGGAACTGCAATATCTGCAGCTGCGCATTGTCAATGTAGGCAAATCTGACAAAGTTACCCAGATTGTCATGGGCTACCGCAGAGTAGATGTGGAAGTGCGCCGTGAGATGGAACAGAAACAGATGTTAGAAGATGCCCTGAACAAGGCGAACTTAGCAATTGTCGCCAAAAATACCTTTCTTTCCAACATGTCCCACGATATGCGTACGCCCTTAAATGCAATTTTCGGATTTACTGCACTTGCCAGGCAAAAGGCTAAGGATAATGATGCTGTCCTCGCCTATCTGAGCAAAATTGAGACGGCAGGCAGCCAGCTTTTAGACCTGATTGAAAAAGTGCTGGAGATTTCATGGACCGAATCAAACGATTTAAATATTACAGAAAGTGAATGCAATCTGTCTGATATTGCTCAAGATGTATACCATACCCTGCAAAACCAGGCAGCGGAGAAAAACATCACTTTCACTTTAGATTCGCAGGGTCTTATGCATCCTAACGTTTACAGTGACCATGACCGGCTGCGCCAGGTCCTGATGTATCTTGTCCATAATGCCATAACATACACCAACAGCGGGGGAAACGTTGTGTTACATGCCAGGGAACTGGAGACTCTTCCCAACCACCATATTGTCTACCAGCTTTCTGTGGAAGACAACGGAATCGGCATCAGCGAAGCGTTTTTGGAACATCTTTTTACGCCCTTTGAACGTGAAAAAAATACAACTTTCAGCGGCATCCACGGTACAGGTCTGAGCCTCGCCATCACCAAGAATATTGTAACCATGATGGGCGGAAAAATAGAAGTAGACAGCACAGAGGGCAAAGGGAGTGCCTTTACGGTTACCCTTCGTCTGCGCGTATTAGACAGTCCCACTTCCACTGCTGCGGAAGATAATATGACAAATCTGACAGACTTGAAAATCCTGCTGGTGGAAGACAATATGATTAACCTGAACATCGAGACAGAAATCCTTCGTGAACTGGGATTTACAATTGAGACTGCCGAAAATGGCAGTATTGCGGTAGAGAAGCTGGCAAATTCTGCTCCCGGGGATTTCGATTTAATCCTCATGGACATTCAGATGCCAGTCATGGACGGACGGCAGGCGACAGAGGCAATCCGTAAGCTTGAGAATCCTCTGCTGGCAAATATCCCCATCATCGCCTTATCTGCCAACGCTTTTGAAAGCGATAAACGCATGTCCATCGAAAGCGGCATGAATGCCCACCTCACGAAGCCCATGGATGTTCCCCTGTTATTGGAAACAATCAGCAAAACCATGAAAAAACGTCATTTCAACACTCTGGGATGTGGGAAATAGCTGACCACGGCTTTTCCCACAATATCCTCTTTTTCCACAAATGTGTGTTTCCAGTAACGGGAATCCCAGGAATCGTTGCGGTTATCCCCCATCATGAAAAAGCAGTCTTCCGGTACTGTGTAGGGTCCAAAATCATCGTAACTGATTTCCTGGGTGAAGTCCTTTTCTAAGGGTTTCCCATCAATATAGATTACGCCTCCTTTTCCCTGAATAGTCTCTCCCGGAAGTCCCATCACACGTTTGAGGTAGAGCGTTTCCCCATCATCTGGATAGATAAAAGTCACGATGTCTCCTCTTTGCGGCTCTTCAAACACATAAGACAGGCGATTTATAAAAATCCTGTCCCCAGCCATCACGGTGGTCTCCATGGAACTTGAGGGGACCTGTGCATTGGCAATCACATATTTGCTGAGAATGAGACCAATTGCCAGTGCAATCACTACCATCAGCACATCGCTGCGGATTTCTTTCCAAAGTTTCTTTTCCATTTGCTTTCCTCCTTTCAATCGGTATCGGCACGCGCCGCTTTGCGTCACCTGCCAGCTCGCAGGAAAGCATTCCAGAAATGCTTCGCATTTGCTTTCCTTCTTTCAATCGGTATCGGCACGCGCCGCTTTGCGTCACCTGCCAGCTCGCAGGAAA
>CAJUHY010000010.1:0-19705 GCA_910585895.1 uncultured Lachnospiraceae bacterium | reverse complement strand
GTCACCTGCCAGCTCGCAGGAAAGCATTCCAGAAATGCTTCGCATTTGCTTTCCTCCTTTCAATCGGTATCGGCACGCGCCGCTTTGCGTCACCTGCCAGCTCGCAGGAAAGCATTCCAGAAATGCTTCGCATTTGCTTTCCTTCTTTCAATCGGTATCGGCACGCGCCGCTTTGCTTTCCTGCTATTCCATAGGAAGCTGTTCCATGGCATGTAAGATATGTATGCGCATAGCATTTCTGGCTCCCTCTGCATTCCGAGATTTGAGGAAATCCATAAGCATCCTGTGTTCAATGAGTGTTGCCTGCTCTACCTTTTCATAGGCTTGTGAAAGCCGTACTCCTTTGTTGATTCCCTCATAAATTACTGGCATAAGCTGATTCATGAACTCATTGTGCGTTGCTCGGGCAATTGATTTATGAAATGCCTGTTCTACTTTCGTGCGGTCCTTTTTCTGGCATATGCGCTCTTCTATCTCTGCCCCCAGCGTAAGAATCCGCTGAATTTCTTCCTCTGTACCGCGCTGTGCCGCGTAATAAGCGGCTTCCGGCTCGAATATCAGGCGCATCTCATATAAATCTTTTGCCTTGACCTTTGCCGATGCGAGGGGAGAGAACTCCCCTACCTGGTTTATCTCAAAATCTTCCCGCACAAAAGTCCCGCGTCCCCGGCGGATTTCCAATATGCCGCCGGTGGCAAGAATACGAATGGCCTCACGCAGCGTTGTACGGCTGACATTCAGCTCCTTTGACAATATATTTTCGTTAGGTAGCTTACTGCCCGGTAAAAATCGCTGTTCTACCGTAATCATAGATAAAATACTGTCCGCTATCCGGTCAGATAATCTGCTTTCCAATTCCATGCCTGGTCCTTTCTGTACAATCTCCTTGCGCCTGTCCTTTGCCAGTGTACAAATAGCATAACCTTTAGCGCTTCTTTACCTTCACCGTAATACGCGCTTTCTTTCCATTGTAAGTTTTCACGGTAATTCTGGCAGTTCCTGCTTTCTTCGCCGTCACCTTGCCTTGAGCGGAGACTGACGCCACGGAGCTCTTACTGGAGGAAAAGGTCAGTTTCCTGCTGGCAGTTCCCGCCGGCAGCTTCACTTTAAGCGTTGCTTTCTTTCCCTTTTTCAGCGTAAGCGATTTCTTTTTGAAGGAAACCTTTTTCGGCGCTTTTTTGACCGTAATCTTACAGGCTGCCTGTTTGCCATTGGCAGACTTCACTGTGATGGTAGCTTTCCCCTTTTTCCGTGCCTTTATCTTCCCCGTTTGTGACACATACACTACCTTGGGGGCAGAGGAACTCCATGTATAAGTCGTCTTTGCCTGAACAGGTGTTTTCATCACCTTTAAATTCAATTTTTCTCCCACGCCTATCGTCGCTTTCTTCAAATCCAAAGTAATTTTACTCACTGCAGCTGCAGGTGGCTGCGGCCGAGGTTGGGGCGTTTCCGGGGTCTCTGGCCCCTTTACAACAATTTTCTCCATATCCAGACTTACTGTTGCCTTAAAATCCTCGCCATATAATCCCCGGTATATCCTCACATCATCCACGAACCCTTTGAAGTTATCATCCTCAATACTAAATGACTGTCCCAGCATCACTGCAAGATTTTCACCAATCTCCTGCGCCGAGATTGTCACCTCCCGATTGGCTGCCACTAATTCTCCGTCCCTAAACAGCCTCAGAGAAGTTGGGGTTACTTCCAAGGCCAGAGCAAACCAGGTATCCGCCAGTGTATTATCAAGGGTACTTTCTGCCGTCAGAGCATTGCCGCTCTTGACAATCTTAGAAGAAAGCTGTGCGGCGCCGCCTGAGATATCAAGAAAACTTCTCTCGCTGCTGCCAAGAGAAAAGAGCCTTCCTACATGCTCCGATGGGCGAACAAACATATTGACCGTAAAATAGTCAACACCTTGCAAAAGCTGCCGCGGCAATTGGGCAAATGTCCCATATACGCCGTCCAGTGACAGGACCTGCGACTGCAATTCCCTGTCATAGACAATCTCAGCATTGCCGGACAACGCTGCAGATTCCTTGCCCATCCCTTTGCTCATCAACTTCTCACTGTCATTGTTTCCCTCAAAGTCAAAATCATACAGCAGATATTTCAAGCTGTCCGCCGCCTCCATCAGAGCAGCGGCTTTCTCGCGGAATTCCGCAGTTGCACAGGAGCGTTTACCCTCCGCCAACGCTGCAGCGTATGCATTCTTAAATTTATCTGCTGACTCTTTCTCATAATCTCCGCTGGATACATGTTTTACGCACTCCTGCAAAAGCCCATACACATTGTCATAGACATAAACTTTCCTGCTGCAGTAAGAAACCGCGCCGTTTTTCTCTGCCAGATAACATAAGGTAAATTCTTTTCCCACCTGCTCTGCTCCCGGCGTCCACTGCAGTATTCCTTTGCTCTTGTCAAAGACTGCGTTTGCGGGCAGTCCCTGAACATCATAAGCAACGCCCTCTGCTGTCTCTGCCAGCACGATTTTTGCCTGATAATTCTCACCTGCTGCAATATATTCTCTCACCGAACCATCTGCCTGCGTCTCGGCAAGAACGCTGTTATTATGGCTGATATCACGGATTCCCGGCACGGTCAGCTCCGGGTCAAACTCCAGATAATCCATATCCACCTGCGCGGCAGCCCCGGTAACTGTATAATATACCATACTTGCTGCTGTATTTTGGGACTCAGACAAGTCATAGTACACAGACTGCCATTTTCCATTGGTATCATGCACTTCAAAAACTGCCGCCGGATCATGATCTGCCTCCTGGCATCCCAGACGGATACGCGCATCCCCATTGCTCCTGACTTTTAAAGCCACCAGCCCTTTCCTGGGGAAACCAAAATGGTGGATGACAAATTCAGTCCCCTCCCCAGTGGCATCTGCCCTCACAAAGGTGATATCCCCCTCCTTCATAACCTGGGCAGTTCCTCTGCGGAGTGCAGAGAAGTACTCCGTCTGGCTGACAGTCTCCGTATCGCCGCTGAAATCCTTTTTGCGGGAAATCCCATCTGCCGCCGCTGCCTCCGGTGTAAACATAAGCGTAGATAACCCGATAAAATCACCAGATGCCCCCTCTGGCATAATGCTCTCATAGGCATCCGCCACATAACGGTATTTTTCCTGGCTCATGTCTGCCTTGGCAATATATTTATAATAATTATAGACAATCCCATAATAATTGGAGAGGTTCCCTTTCCATGGATAACCGTTGATGGATTTATAGATACCGTTGGGCGAGGAGGAGCTGACGCCGCTGTCTGCCGGAATCCAGGTCACCTCGTAGCCCAGATGATATTTTGCCAGATAAGAGGCTCCTGCCAGCAGACGGTCACCCTGGAACTCAAAAGGATTTACAGCATCAGCGGCTGTTGATATGGTCCCATTCTCCGGGTCCACCAAGGTCCCCTGTGCATAAATGCTCGCCACCAGTTCAGAAAGCCCGCCCAGATTGCCATAAGCATGACCCTGGTCACGCCCCATCTCCATCAACTGGATATTGGGCTCTTTCAGTTTCTCCCCCGTCAGGTCATTCGCGACCATTTTGCGAATCTGGTATTTAACCGAGCCATTTCTCCCGCCATGCTCTCCTTCCGTATTGACAAGGGTACGCTCCACTGCCTTTCCATACATTTCAACGTCATTGGTGAATATAGATTCACCCATCATTCCCAGCACATTAAAGCTATGTTGATTCATCCAAAACCAGGTTGCATCATAAAACTTGTGCACAATATTCATAAACCCAATCAGTTTATTCGTGTGCTCCTGTGTCCACTGCAATTCTACGTTACCACACTCTGTATAGCGCAAGATTTCTGCCGCAAAACAGAGATTATAGACAACATCGCCGAACCGGAAATCCGTATGGTCAACTGCCGATTCCACCAAAGCAAAATTATCAAGAATTGCAAATACATTCCTGCGGTACTGCTCATTTCCGGTGATATACCACATCAGCGCCTGGTGTGCTGCCGTCAGACTGTCCATCTGGCAGCGCTGCGAAACAAATTCTCCCGGGTTGCTGTACCCTTCAATAGCCCAGGGGCCCGGAATATGGATAAAAATATCATTGTCTGGCTGAAAATAAAGCCTGGGATTTAACGCTGCTTTGGGATTATTTACCAATGCTCCATAACCGCTGAGCCACGGTTCATCCCCTGCGCGCACATGGCGCTGCATGGTTTCCAGCTGTTCCGCAGACATGCCGATACCAGGATGGCTCAGTCCGGAAGAAGCGTCCGTCTCCCTGCGAATCTGCGGTATGTATTCAGTAATACCCTGAGGCTCATTTTTCGTACTCTCATTTTCCACATCATAGTCAGCCCTCGTCTCCTCGTATCCTGCCTCAATCTGCGCCTGCGTCAACACTCCGTCATAAATGCGCAAATCCTTCATAGAGCCTGCAAACGCCTGGTCTTTAGCATAGCCGGACCTGCCAAGATATACAAGAAGATTCGCGCCAAAATCTGCCGTTGTCCGAGACTTTGCCGCCGTACCTACCAGCTTTCCATTCAGATAAGAAGAAATACTGTCAGCTGTCATCGTCAGTACATACTGCGCCCACTGACGCTCCAATCCTGTAGTGTCACCCTCCGTCACGCCCACTTCCGTGCGGAAAGGTTCTTTCTCATTAACGCCGTTTGTAAAAACATTTTTAAACAATCCTTCGGGATTTGAGGGGACAAAAAGCCAGTAATTTGGCGAATCCTTCCCGCTTTGTGCCGGCGAACAAAAAGACATCGCAGCATAATTTCCTTTCCCGGTACGATTTTTGAGCCACACAGATATAGTCAGCGTATCCTTGCCGTCAAGCATACCTTGCGGCAGCTCTGCATAATTCGTGCTGCTGTCATTATTCCCCGGAAAAGTAAGTCCATTGTCATAACGAAGATTGCCCACTGCTTTGCCATCATGCCCATTTCCGGAAACATCTTTTAAATCAGTAAGCAAGGGATAACCCGCCAATAATTCCGGCAAACCTGCCTGCGCTGCCTGTGCTGTCATCAGATTATCCCCCCTAGGAAATGAAAGTACACTGCACACCATGCAAAGGCACAGCAGTACCGATATCGTTTTTTTAATCTTTTTGCTTTTCTCCAAAGTTGTGCTCCTTCTGTTTTGTTTTTACAGAACCCCTTTTTAATCACATCAGCTTTATGGACAGCCCCTCAAATATGCCCACTGGCACTTCCTCCCCATATGCGTATTCCTCCCCATCTTCTTTCTCAAAATGATGAACCGTGACACGCTGCTTAATAGGGTCTACAATCCAATACTCCCGCACCCCCGCGCTGCGGTATTTAAAAAGCTTAATATAGTAGTCGATACGTCTGCTGGACGGCGATACAATCTCAATCACCCAGTCCGGCGCGCCATGGCAGCCCTTCTCATCCAGCTTTTCCTCGTCGCAGATAACCGATATATCCGGCTCCACATAGTTTGTCTTATCCTTATTCAGGAACACAGCAAAGGGGGCTGGAAGAACCTGGCATTTTCCATCATTGCCCTTAATATAATTATAAATTTCATTGTATAAAAAACCTAATGTTTTCTGATGTGTCCAGTTGGGTGGAGCCATATCATAAATCCTGCCGTCTATCAGTTCTGCCCTCTTTCCATCCGGCAATGCATAAATATCATCAATCGTGTAACATTGTTCTTGTTCCAAATCTTCTATTTTTAATGCTTCCATATGAACAACCTCCCTTAGAATCACTGCATCCTGCTCACAAAGTCCGCCATCGCCTCGGAAATTTTAATCTGCTGCGGACAAACTGCTTCACAGCTTCGACAGCCTACACAGGCGCTTGGTTTCTTTTCTTCCGGCACCGCCATCAATGCCATAGGAGCGATAAATCCTCCCTCCGTATAACTGTGTTCATTGTAAAGCCCCAGCAAAGAAGGGATATCAAGCCCCTGCGGGCAATGGCTCACACAATAATGACACGCCGTACAGGGAACCGTCTTTGTCTTTAGCATATCTTCTGCAATTTGCTGCAGCCTTGCAAACTCTTGCTGATTTAAAGGTTCTTCGCTGGCAAATGTCTCAATATTTTGTTTGAGTTGTTCAAAATTTGACATCCCGGACAAAGTCACCACCACTTCCGGCAAAGACTGCAGGAAACGGAACGCCAGACCAGCAGCTGTTTCTTCTGGACGAAGCGCATTTATCTTTTCCACTTCCTCCTGCTGTAAATTGCACAACCTCCCGCCGCGCAGCGGCTCCATCACCCACACCGGAATTTTGTGTTCCGAGAGCAGCTCCACTTTTGCCTTGGCATCCTGGAATGACCAGTCCAGCCAGTTCAGTTGTATCTGGCAGAACTCCATATGCTCGCCATAAGCCTCCAGAAAACGTTTCATCACCTCACAGCTGCCGTGCGCGGAAAATCCCAGATGACGAATACGTCCGTTCTTTTTCTGCTCCATCAAATACTCAAAAATATGATACTTCTCATCAAGGTAGGCGTCTATATTTATCTCACAGACATTGTGGAACAGATAAAAGTCAAAATAAGTAACCCCGCATTTTTCAAGCTGCCGCTCAAAAATCTCCTCCACTTTATCCATGTTGGAGAGGTCGTAGCCTGGAAATTTCGTAGCAAGATAATATGTCTCACGCGGATAACGGTTAAGAACCCTGCCCATAACAAGTTCCGAATTGCCATTGTGATATCCCCAGGCCGTATCGTAATAATTGACACCCTGCTCCATGGCATAAGCGACCATCTTTGCAGTCTTTTCCCCATCAATATCCGCATCCTTACCATTGACTACCGGCAGGCGCATTGCCCCCATACCCAAAGCAGATAATTTTAAGTCCTGAAATTCTTTGTAAATCATAATTTTCCCTCTCCTTTCTAATCAACTGTTATCCTGTCAGCTGAAATAGACCAGTTCGTCTTCCGGTTTTTCTGCCGGCTGCACCTCCAGTGCGTACAGAACCGGACCCTTGCCCTTATACTCCAGCGCAAACTCATGTTTCATCTCCGCTGTAACTGTCACCCATGATTTGTGCGCAATTTCCGCCGCTTTGCTGTATTTACATTTAAAACCGATAAATGTAATATCATCCACGCAGCAGGTCATGGCGAAACGTCCAGGAATCATAACCTCCTTTTTCATCTTTTCCGGACGGTAAATCAACGCCAGGAAACGCACCTTCTTACCTTCATATTTCTTAGGGTCATCTAAGGCGTCCATATACCAGATGCCGTAATCCATATCTGTGATATCTATAACGTCCTGGTTTAAATCATAGGGCAGTTCTTCCATATCATTTTCATCAATCGTACCGTCTTCTCTCTCATAAGCAATCTGCGCCTTGCGGTTCAAAGCCTTGATGGCGCGGCGGAACTTGCCCTTGGGCGTATCGTCATTACAGCGGTTGATTATCACCACGTCTGCTGCAAAAAGCTGTTCCATTATCATTGCGCGCATATTTGTCAGGTACATCTCAAACGTGGTGGCATCCACCGTGGCAAGAGACTGCACCAGTACCCAGTCCTCTGGTAAATCCATTTCCAGAAATGTCGCCATTTGCCATGTACCATTGTACTCCACAAACACCTGGTCCGGCTGGTAAGTAAGCTGCAGTTCTTTTAATTTTGCAGGAGTGAACGCTTCTTCCTCCTCTATCATCACCATCGCTGCGTTTACTTTCTCAAGCTCAGACTCTTCAAATTCCACTTCCCCATCTTCACAGAGAATCAAGAGCGTTTTACCGCCCTCGCCAAAATCCCCCTCTATCAAAGTCTCCCGAATCAGGGAACTCTTTCCGCTGTCCATAAAGCCGGAAAACAAATATACCGGTATTTCCATATCCATTTGACCACAACCTTTCTCTTAACATGGAAATCAATTTTCAAAATATCCCCACATCTATCAACATATCTTTTTTCTGCCGTATGCTGCATTTACCCACACGAACAGGACAACGCTTTAGCAAACTAACTGCTAACTACAACCAAGACTCTCAGGAAAACCTTCGCGCCAGGTTTTCGTAAGCAGTGGATTTTGCCTTCGCTAAAAACGTCCTTAAATCGTTCGCTTTGGGTATATGCAACTCCGACAGTATGCAGATATTTTAATATTCCATAAGGATATTTTGAAAATTGATTTCCATGGTCATTCATAATCATTCTAACAATTAAAGTCCAAACAGTTCCATCAGTTTTCCTTCTTCCACATCCGTACCGATAACACAGAGACGCCCGGTGTAATCTGCCTCTCCAGTCCTCAGCTCATACTCGCCGTCTACCATGTCAAAATAAATCCATGTGCCATCCTTGCAGGGCACGATACCTTTGGCACGCAGAATTGTACCATAATCCTTTGTATCACAAAATGCTTTCAGCGCATGTTCAATCGTCTCCCGCTCAAATACATGAGGCGTTTCTTTCCCCCAGCTCGTAAATATTTCGTCTGCGTGATGATGGTGATGTCCATGTTCATGATGATGCTCATGGTCGTGACAACCACAGGTGCAGCCCTCACCATGCTCGTGATGATGCTCATGATGATGTTCATGGTCATGGCAGCCGCAAGTGCAGTCCTCGCCGTGCTCGTGATGATGGTGGTGATGGTGATGTTCTTCCATCAGTTCTTCTTCCATCGTCTTCTGCTGCTCAATTACTTTATAAATCTGCTTGCCGTCAATATCATCCCATGGGGTTGTGATAATTGCTGCCTTGGGATTCTTCTCTCGTATAGCTGCTGCCACAATCTCTGTCTGCTCCGGCTTCACATTCTGGGTCCGGCTCAGCACTGCCACCGTTGCATACTCTATCTGGTTATTGAAAAACTCGCCAAACGCTTTCATCTGTTTCGTAGCTTTGGGAGTATTGACTACAGTAATCCTGCCGTTTAACTTTACCTCATTTTCTTCCTCCACTTCCTGTACGGATTTCATGACGTCTGAGAGTTTCCCCACGCCAGAGGGCTCAATCAAGATACGGTCCGGGTGAAAACGTTCCATCACTTCCCGCAGGTTTTTGCCAAAATCACCTACCAGTGAACAGCAGATACAGCCGGAATTGAGTTCGCTGATTTCAATTCCTGAATCTTTGAGAAATCCGCCGTCAATGCCAATCTCCCCAAATTCATTCTCAATCAGCACAATCTTTTCTCCCTGAAAGACATCCTCCAACATTTTCTTAATGAATGTCGTCTTGCCCGCGCCTAAAAATCCTGAAATAATATCAATCTTTGTCATTTCTATTCCTCCTCGTATAATAATAGTATCGGCACGCGACGCTTTGCGTCACCTGCCAGTTCGTCGGAAAGCATCTTTAAAAATGCTTCGCATTTGCCTTCCTCCTTCTTCTATTGCTTACTTTGGCGTTTTTATTCTATTGCTTCTATCACATATGCTTATTTTAAGGTCACAATTCCCTTTTCCACCAGAAATACCGGGCGGTAAGACAATTTCGCCTTACGGAGTCCCTCTGCGCCGGTATCCTCCTCACGGTTTACATACTGATACCCCGCTGCCGCGTGTTCTGCAAACTGCTGGTTAATCATCGGATATGCACCCTGAATCTCTGCAAATGCTTTCTCAATGTGGACTACAAAAGTATCCGGGTTTAAAGGTTCTCCAATAGCAAACGCAATGACCTCACCATCCGGTGCAGCGCGCAGCAGTCCGCCCTGCAGCTGCAATTCAGTCATCAAACGCAATGCATTCAAAGTCACACACATCTCGTCCCGCTTTTCCACATCATATTCACACTGCATCTCTTCCCGCCATTTTAACGCCATCTGAAAACAATCCTCCACATTTTCAGTATTGATTGGCTCGTACACCCAGGCAGGATTGTTCTCCTTAAATCGGTTGATATGGTTGCGCTTACCGTGAAGCTTTTTGCCGGCAAGGCTTATCAGCTTCTCCGTCTCATAGACGTAATCCGCCGCATCTCGGTTATATGCAACCGTAAGCTTTCCAGGATACCATTGCTCCAGCAACGCAAACTCCTTTTCCTGAACCAAATGCATATGGAATGGCGCCTGCTGCAGCTCAAACCACGCAAACATCACGCCAAGCGCCTTTTGTATCTGTTCTGGTTTCCCAATAGGAAAGGTTATGCTTGGTTTCTCATTTTCCTGAAAACCGCAGAATACCAGAGTATCCTCTACAATCGCAAATTCCGTGCGATACTTTCTGCTCCACAAATAAATATTGGCAAACACCAAGTCACAACTGCGGTATGGTTTCTGTCTTAAATAACTACAGAGCAGCTCCCTGTCTTCCAACTCAATTTTACGAAAAAATATCTCCATAAATTTCTTTTATCTCCTATTCTGTACAAACTTAAATGCAACATTTTTACAGCATAAAACGCATATCATCCATGCCAGTGCCATCTTTCGCAAGTAACTCAGCTGGCTGAACTGTTACTGTAAGCTATATAACTTTGCATAAATACCATTTTTCTTTAACAATTCCTCATGTGTGCCCTCTTCCTCAATGCCTGATTCCGTCAGCACCAAAATCTTGTGCGCATTGCGGATTGTCGACAGTCTGTGGGCAATCACAAACGTAGTACGATTTTTTGCCAGCTTCTCTAAAGATTCCTGCACTACCTTCTCACTCTCATTATCCAGTGACGACGTGGCCTCATCAAATATAAGTATGGGCGGATTTTTCAAAAATACCCTTGCAATGGACAATCTCTGCTTCTGCCCACCCGACAGTTTAACGCCGCGCTGCCCGATATCCGTATCATAACCATCGGGCAGGGACATGATAAATTCATGAGCATTGGCATTTTTCGCTGCTTCAATAATCTCTTCCCTGGCAGCATCCGGTTTTCCATAGCGGATATTATCAAGGACTGTTCCCACAAACAAATACACATCCTGCTGCACAATGCCAATCTGGCTGCGCAGACTCTTTAACGCTATCTTACGCACGTTCATGCCGTCAATCTTTACTGCCCCTTCCGTCACATCGTAAAACCTCGGAATCAAATTACATAGCGTACTCTTGCCGGCGCCGGAAGAACCCACAAGCGCAACATAATCTCCCGCTGCCACCTTTAGATTGATATGCCGCAGCACCGTCTCTGTATTTTCCTCGTAATGGAACGACACATCTTCAAAAGAAATATCCCCTTTTACCTGCGCAAGTTCCACCGCCTCCGGCAAATCCTCAATATCCGGCAAAACCGCCATCATTTCCTGAAAACGTTCATAACCAGTATATCCATTCTGAAACTGCTCCGTAAAATTAATCAGCTTTTTCACCGGCTCCGTAAAGGTATTTATATAGAGGAGGAATGTCACAAGGTCTGCCACATCCACCTGCCCATCCGTAATCATCGCCGCCCCTGCAATCAACACGGCAATTGTTATCATCGTGGTTAACGCATTCAACCCTGAATGATAGCCTGCCATATAGAAATAGCTGTTCTTCTTTGCCGCCAGAAATTCCCGATTGCCCTCTGCAAATTTATCCATCTCCATATCCTCATTGGCAAATGATTTTACCACACGGATACCGGAAAGGTTATCCTCAATCTGACTGTTGACGTCAGCAATCTTCTCACGGTTGCGCTTGAATGCACGCTTCATTCTGGTATTAAAATAAGCGGCATACAAAAGCATCACCGGCACAAATGCAAAAGCTATCAGCGTCAGCCTGGCATCTATCTGGATTAAAATGACAAAAGACCCGATGATCTTGATTAGGGAAATCAATAGATCCTCTGGTCCATGGTGAAGGAGCTCGCTGATATCGAACAAGTCACTGGTAATGCGGGACAGGAGCTGCCCTACTTTCTGGTTGTTAAAAAAGGAAAAAGAAAGTCTCTGATAATGCGCAAAAATTTCTGCCCGCATATCATACTCAATCTTAGCTCCCATAACATGCCCGAAATTCGTTATAAAATAGTTGCAGATGAATTCTACAGCAACCAGCGCCAGCATTAAAATTCCCAGCAATGTGATTTTGTCAAGCGCTTCCCCGGATTCCAATGCCAACACTTCATTTGTAATATAACGTACAATCAACGGTATCACAAGCGTCACTGCCGCCCCTAAAATGGCAAAAAACATATCCGCAAGAAACAATGGCATGTACGGTCTGTAATACGATGCCAGCTTCTTCAATATCTGTCTCATAATATCTAAATCCCTTCCAAACTTTATGCAAAGACATTGCCCCAAACAGGAGCTTCACATCCGGCAATATTCAAACAACTTGATATCCCCTAACTGCCTATCTCTGACAACTTTTGCTCAAATTCCGTAACCGCCAGCGGTCTGTCGAAGTAAAAGCCCTGAGCCAAATAGCAGTTGCTTTCTTTCAAAAGTTTAATTTGTTCTACGTTTTCCACACCCTCAACGATACATTCAATCTCCATATCCTGCGCCAGTGCAATCAGGTGACGGAACATCACGCGCTTTTGCCGGTCATCGTCAGAATTATCAGGCAGAAAACTCTTGTCAATCTTAAGCACATTCCATGGCAGTTCGCGAATTAGATTCATCGAAGAATACCCTGTGCCAAAATCATCTACAGACGTACTGAATCCATGCTCACGCAGCCCGGAAACTAATGATTTAAGGTGCGTATATTCCACATCTGTCCCCGACTCTGTCAGCTCAATTTCAATATACTTGTGAGGGACCTCATACTTATCAACAATGGCCAGTATGTTATCCAAAAGGTCCATATCCCCCATGTGGACACGCGACAGATTCACAGAAACCGTCACCACCTCTTTGCCTTCATCCAACCATCTGCGGATATCTCTGCACACATGCTCAAGCATATAGAAATCCAGCAAACAGATGAGCTTGCTCTTCTCCAGTATTGGTATGAACTCTCCGGGCGCAACCACTCTGCCATTCTGAAACCACCGGCATAATGCCTCTGCGCCGACCAGATTGTAATTCTTTAATTGGATTTTAGGTTGATAATAAACCTGGAACTCCTCTTTCTCCAAAGCCTCCGGCAGATTCGCTTCAATCATCTTGCCCACCCGGATGCCCTGCATCAGTTCCGCATCAAAAAACGCATATTCCGTCTTGCGCACATTGCGCGCCATATTGATTGCCGTGCCCAGACATTCCACAATACTGGCCGCGCTGTCGCAGTTGGCAGGTATCATGTAATATCCGGCATTGGTCGTAACCCAGACACGTTTTCCCTGTTTCTCATCATAGACAATGCCGGAACCCTTTAAATATTCCATGACTAACTTCAGGTTGGTCTTATAAAATAATACCACAAAATTATCGCCGCTTATCCTGCAGACCATCTCCTGGCTGCTGAGTTTCTCCTGAAACTGCCGTATAAACTTGCCCAGTACACGGCTGCCGCGTTCCCGGCCAATCTGTTGGTTGATTACAGAAAAATGACGCATATTAAACTGACAGGCTGCATACTTACTAATCTCTCCTCTGGAAATAATATGATTGGTATTTTTCATAAACCAGGCCATATTGTACATGCCAAGCTCCCTGTCTCGGAATGTGAGCCTTTCTACCATCTGCTGCATACGGGTGCGGGCATTAAATGTGAGGAGAACTTTTAAAAATACCTGTATTTTCTCCTGCTCGGTCTCATCCCATTCCGCTTCTCCCAGAGTGGGATAAATACCATATTTCATGAGGTTTCCTTCCTCTGTCCACTCCTCATACAGTATGCCGCGTTCACTATCGCTCTCTCCATTATGGTAAAATACTGCGCGTCCGCCCCACTTCTGTTCCTCATAGCCCAGGTTCTCATAGAAATCTGCCTCTACCCTGGCAATCCTCAGCACCCGGCATAAACCATCCATTGCTTCCTGGGTATCCGGATTAATTAAATCAGGAATCTTTTCCATCTGCACGATGAACTTATCCAATGCCAATGCATATTCTTTCACATCAAATGCCATGAGCAGTCCCCCCCTTAACTTCAAGCTGTGGCAGGCTTACCATAAATATTGTCCCTCCCTCGGGCTTTTCCCTGACCTCAAAATTACCCGACATATGCCGGATAAGAAAGCTTACAATTGAAAGCCCCAACTCTGGTCTGCCTTCCCATTCCATCTCCTGTACGTTCCCTTTTTCTATGTATTCCCGTATCTTTTTTACCTGTTCTTCCGGCAGTTCCATCACAGAATCTTCAATGGAAATGCTCAGCATAACCGCGTAAGATACTTTCCTGCTTTTTACCCGAATGGCAATCTTACCGCCATTGGTGCTGCTTATACAATTGAACAGCAATTTACTGATAACCTGACCAATACGCCCGGCATCTCCAAGCATAAATTCCGGCACTTCATTCTCTATGAGGATTTCAATTTCCTTATCATTGTCCCCATAATGACTGGTGACATTACGCACAATCTCCTCTATCAGCATACGAATACGGTAATTGTTCTCACTCAGCTCTACCTTGCCATCAGACATCTTTATATATTCTACGGCATCTTCCACCATCGTATACACTTCTGTGCCCTGCTTAAGTAAAGCCCTCATATTATCTGCGGCAGGGTTGTCCACCTGTTCAATTAAATTGTCTGCATGGTCCATCCATTGTTCCATATTTTGTTTCATATGGAGACTGAGATTCATGACAAAATCTGACTGTGAACGTGCTGCCCGCTCTGCCTTGCGATAATCCTGGATAACAAGATAACTGTGGTAGGCAATTGCCGACAGCGCCTCTGTAATCTTGGAGAGAAAAACTGCCGCTTCCTCCACAGCCTTCTGCTCCATCAGTTTCGTCTTCTGGATGGCGCTGATATAAACCTCCGGATTAATCTCCATCTCCTGCGCTTTTTTGCGCAGCTTCTCCATATCCAATTCTGATGTACGGACCTGACCCCCGATAAAACTCCCTAAAACCTTATTCCCCACCATAATAGGGGCTGCATAATCCGTAAGTCCCGCATGGCACTGATAAACGGAAATCTGCCCGGAACGCAATGCCATAAACGCTCCATCCCGGTCACATGCCTCACATCTTCTGCTGCCCGAGGCAGATTTCCTCACCAACTTCTGACAAAAATCTGTAAAACCACTCCCCTTAGTAAGCGGAACCCCCTCCGCATCTGTAATCAACGCCGCCATTCCCGTATATTTGGAAAACCCATCCTGAATTTTCTGCAGGCTATTTACGTCAATAAGCTCCAGTAGATATATATTTTCCATATCCTACACCCTCCGCTGCCTGTATCTTTTATTTTTTATACTCACGACCGATTTACCTGGCGCTCTGCATAAATTTTTCAGCCTGCTGCTGAATCAGCTCTGTATCTGAGAAATAATTTATCTTCATAGCTGAGCGCACATCATCTAATGTCTGCGCCGCCACATTTCTTGCCTCTTCGCTCCCCTTCTTCAACACTTCATAAATATAAGGAATATCTTTCTGCAGTTCTTTCCTGCGGCTGCGTATAGGCTCTAACTCCTCCTGAAGTACATTGTTTAAAAACTTCTTAACTTTCACATCCCCAAGTCCCCCACGCTGGTAATGTGCTTTCAACTCATCGAGATTAGCATAATCCGTAAGATAACGCGCAAAATGTTCATCCCTGCAAAATGCATCCAGATAAGTAAATACCGTATTGCCCTCCAAAGAACCGGGGTCTTCCACCCGCAGATGATTCGGGTCGGTAAACATGCTCATGACTTTTTTCTTAATTTCATCCGCTTCCTCTGAAAGGTAAATGCAGTTGCCGAGAGATTTACTCATCTTCGCTTTGCCGTCGATTCCCGGCAAACGCATACATGCCTGATTGTCCGGTAAAAGAATCTGCGGTTCCGTCAGGGTCTCCCCATACACGGCATTGAACTTATGCACAATTTCCCTGGTCTGCTCTAACATCGGCATCTGGTCTTCCCCTACTGGGACAGTCGTTGCCTGAAACGCCGTGATGTCCGCCGCCTGGCTGATTGGATAAGTAAAAAAACCAACCGGAATGCTGGCCTCAAAATTACGCATCTGAATCTCCGCTTTCACAGTAGGATTCCGCTGCAGCCGGGACACTGTCACTAAATTCATATAATAAAAGGATAACTCACACAGTTCTGGAATCTGAGACTGTATGAATAACGTGGATTTCTCTGGGTCTAAACCACATGCCATATAATCTAACGCCACTTCCACCACATTTTGGCGTACCTTATCAGGATTGTCGGCATTATCTGTCAATGCCTGCGCATCGGCAATCATAATGAATATTTTATCATACTCACCAGAATTCTGAAGCTCCACCCTGCGCCTTAATGAACCTACATAATGTCCTACATGGAGTTTCCCTGTGGGTCTGTCGCCTGTTAAAATAATTTTACTCATAAATAAACCTCATTAATTTTAATTTTTGTGAAAATTCACATAATATTCCTACTTACACTATAATATAAACTGTGAATTGCTGTCAAGAATATTTGAATTTCAGCGTTTTGTATCATAATTAATATTAGTAAATCGCATTTTCCGGACAGGTTTTCTTGCAAGCCCCGCACCTTATGCACTCAGGATGGTTGGCATTTTCCGTGGGATTCACCTGCATTTTACAAACCTTCGCACAGGATTTGCAATTCGTGCATTTTTCCCTGTCCACCCGGTAACGGAACACCGAAATAGGATTAAATACCGAATAGACAGCTCCCAGCGGACATATGTATTTGCAAAACGGCCGGTAAATCAGCATGGAAAGAAAGATAGTGATAAGCAGGAGCAGATTTTTCCAGGCATACAGCCATCCCACAGCGCCCCTCATCGTTCGATTCAAAAGCACGAGAGGAATTCCGCCCTCCAATGTGCCTGCCGGACAGATAAGTTTGCAGAAATACGGAGCGCCCTGTCCCATAACATCCACCACGAACATCGGCAGAAGTATCACAAACACCAGTAAAATCACGTATTTCAGCTTCCTTAACAGCTTATCTCCCCTAAAAGTATTGATTTTCCTGGGAAAAGGAATCTTGTGCAGTAAATCCTGTATCAATCCAAAAGGGCAGAGCCAGCCGCAGACAAACCGCCCCGTCAGCGCTCCCACAAACATCAGAAAACCAGCCACATAAAATGCAAACTTGAAATTCCAGCTGCCGATAACCGCCTGCATTGCCCCGATAGGACACGCCCCCACTGCTCCCGGACAGGAATAGCAGTTTAATCCTGGAACACAGAGATTTTTTAATTTTCCTCTATAAATCTTACCCTGGGCAAATCCCAGCAGATAGCTGTTCGTAAGCAGCGCCCAGATTGCCTGAATGCCATGTCGTTTCCATTCATTTCTATTTTGCTTTTTATCCAATTCCGATACACTCCATACAAATATTAATTGCTTTTTGAAGAACTACAGGCATTTCTCCCCGTAAAATTCCAAATCCCATCATTACAAGCCCTAAGGCTGCCAGGCAAATCCCTCCCTTAGAGTCAAGCAGGAACTTCCTCATTTTACCGCCCCTTTCAGCTCTGTCTCCACAATTTTTTTCCACTCTTCAAGGCTGCGGCTTCCGGAGTAAGTTTCACCCACTATATTGCCCTCCTTGTCCACAAAGAAAGTTTCGGGAACAGCGCTAATATTCGCAAGCCTGCCGTTTAAAAAACTTCCATCGGGTATCAGGAAAGGATATGAAGCCCCGGTATACTCTGCCAGCATCTCGGCCTTTTCTACGGTATCCTTGTCTGCGCTGCCTGAACCATCCACGCAGTCCAAAGCAATACCAACCACATTGACACCCTTTTCTGCCACCTCTTCGCTCAAAATCTGTAAATCAGGAATCTCATTGATACAGGGCGTACACCAGGTAGTAAAGACATTGACCATCGTCAAATCATATTCTGCAAACATCTCCTGCGTATATGTCTCCCCGGTGATATCCTGCATGGAAAATTCCCCGATATTTGTACCGTCCTCGCCGGATTCCTCTGCCGCATCCACTGTGGGAGCATTTTCCAAAGATTCATTTGTTCCAGATTCTGCTTTCCCTCCACAGCCGCTAATAATCGTAAAGCACCATATTCCCGACAGTAACAACACACATAAATTTTTCTTTTTTATTCTCATAATAACATTTCTCCTTCCCATTTTATAATAAATAGACAATTATGAATTCTTTCTTAATCCCTGAGAATATCTGTCAATTTTGTCACGAATCGTCTGCATCTGGTAATCCAGTGCCTCGATAGAATCCGCGCAGCCTTTGAGCTGAGCCACAATCTCATCCGCATCGCTGCGCTGCCAGTTTTTCTTATATCTCAGTTTGTGCTCAAGGCTTGCCCAGAAATCCATGGCAATCGTGCGAAACTGAACTTCCACATGCATATACTTTTTTTCATGGGACAAAAAAATCGGCACGTCGAGGATATAATGAAGGCTGCGGTAGCCGTTGGGCTTAGGGTTTTGTATGTAGTCCTTTGCCTGCAGCAGAATAATATCATCCTGTTCCGTCAAAAGACCTGCCAGGCGGTAGATATCATCTGGGAAAGAACAGATAACACGAACCCCGGCCACATCGCAAAGATTTTCTCTGATGGCTTCCAAAGTGAGCGGCAATCCCTTGCGCCTCAACTTCTCAAATATGCTGTTCGGCGTTTTCAGCCTGCTCTTTATGGATTCAAAAGGATTCCTATTGTATTCCTGAGAAAATTCCTCATTTAACACCTGCAGTTTCGTCTCCACTTCACGAATCGCAGAACGGTACTCCATCATCAGCCGGTTAAACGAACGTTCTTCCCTTAATTTTTCTGACTGTATGCGTATAATCTCTTCCTGTTCTTTGAGTGCCTCTGCCTGCTCTTCTATTTTCCGCTCCAACTGATTCCGGCTGGAAAATAACTCCATCGTATTGCGTATCCTGTTGCGGACTATGGAACTCTCAAACGGCTTATGGATAAAATCAGAAACTCCCAGCTCAAAACAATGGTTTTCCACCTCTACGGCATATTCTCCGCTGATGATGAGCACGGGAATCTTCGGCATCCATCCTCTGCGCTTCATCTCGTCAATCACCGCCAGCCCATCCATTTTCGGCATCTGCAAATCCAGCAGGATCGCAGCTGTCTGCGCATGGTTTTCCAATAAATTATGTATCGCCTGTTCCCCATCTTCAGCTATCTCGACAATATAATCTTCTTTCAGCATATCGCGCAGCAGTTCACGGTTTACCTCCACGTCATCTACTACCAGTATCTTCTGCATGATTATCAACTTCCTTTGTTATTACACTCAATTCATTTAAAACCCAAATTTTCCAACTACAATAATTATAAATTATTTTTTTCAGTTATACAACACTTGGCGCCACTTTATAAACTGAAAACTGCCACGATTCAGCTATTAACTTTTCAATCACAGTCCTCATAACAGAAACACCTATGCGAGGACGGCAGAAAAACAGAAGCTGCCCCCAAGCGTTCTGGGAACAGCCTCCGCCCAAATTCAGGGAAACGCTGGTTAATCAGCGTACCCTTAAAACATTATTGAAAATTCTGCATACACTGACCAAATTTCTGTTTCGCCTCAGTTACTTTCTGAGTATCCGCAGACGGTGTCGGGTAATAACCTCTGTCGTGCATCATATTAAAAACCTGATTCTGAATAGCGTGCTCCTTTTCCAGACAATCAAGAATGGCATTTCTTACATTATCGTGAACACACTCATTAGAAAACGTATTGTACAGGGTTGTCGCTGTTTTTTCTGCGGTCAGCGCGTCCGCAAACATTTCTTTTTCTGAATAAAATG
>CAJUHY010000009.1 GCA_910585895.1 uncultured Lachnospiraceae bacterium | reverse complement strand
TGCACAGAACCTTCATTGGCCAACTCACCAAAATTTCTCCAAAAATAAGTTGATCTACATCCAGCTTTGTTCCTGTCATATAATTTGATTCCATCATGTCCCACTCTGCTTCATCTTCACGAAGATTCAGCTGTTTCTCAATCTTGATGGGAAACACCCTGTCCACCTCTTCTAAGCAGCGGTCACATGGAATTGCAATTGTAACTTCCGTCTCTCCCCGAATAAGCAGCCGCTTATTATTCTCGTTGGTAAACGCAAGTACAAACGGTGCGTGCTTTACAATCGGAAACTGACCCAGTTTGGATTGAAAAGCCTTCAATTCAATTACTGCCTGTTTCGACATTTCCTTACCTTCACTGGAAATGATATCCGATAAATCTATCTTCATAACAGTCTCCTATCCACACTTGATATATTATACCCAGCAAAATACGGTTTGTCAACCATTTCTTTACATTTTTATCTTTGTACGGATGCGCTGTAACGCATTGTCAATCGCTTTGGGCTCCTTGCCCAGCTGCTCTGCAATCTGCCGGTAGCTCATGCCCTGCAGATAAAGCTGCACGACCTGCTGTTCAAACCTGCTGAGGTCATCTCTTAATTTCTTCTGGATTGCCCGGGCATCTTCCCGCTCAATGAGAAGCTGCTCTGGATTGGAATACTCAAAAGATTCCAGTACATCTAAAAAAGTCTCTTCCCCCTCCTGCCCCATCTGCGCATTCAGCGAAACATAGGTATTTAGAGGCAAATGCTTTTTTCTCTGGGAGGCCTCCACCGCATGGTAAATCTGCCGGGTAATACACAAATCCGCAAAATGATAAAAAGATGCGTCTTTGTCCGCATTAAAATCCCGGATTGCCTTAAACAACCCAATCATCCCCTCCTGAATCAGATCATCCGTGTCCCCTCCTATGAGAAACATGGCATTTGCCCGCTTGCGTACCAGGTTCTTATATTTTTCCATAATATAATCGGTAATCTCCTGCTGACCGCTGCGCAGCTGCTCGATCAATAATTCATCTTTCTGATTCGCAAATTCTTTCTCTTTCTGCACTACTTTCCCCTCACCGCATCCTCTGCCTCACAATCTCGTAAGCGAGAAC
Organism: uncultured Lachnospiraceae bacterium; assembly: GCA_910585895.1. Classification (GTDB taxonomy): domain Bacteria; phylum Bacillota; class Clostridia; order Lachnospirales; family Lachnospiraceae; genus Petralouisia. The sequence goes on along the minus strand of CAJUHY010000009.1, from coordinate 77,493 downwards.
CCCGGCAGCCACGGAAGCATTTAAAGACTCAATCTCCCCGGCCATGGGAATGGAAGCGTTAAAATCACAATTCTCTTTCACCAGTTTACCGATACCTTGCCCCTCGCTGCCGATAACCAACCCAACAGGACCCTTTAAATCAAGCTTATACATCGTCTCGCCATCCATATCGGCACAGACAAACCAGATTCCCTGTTCTTTTAATTCCTTGATGGTCTGGGAAAGGTTCGTCACTTTCGCCACCGGCGTATAATTCAAAGCCCCGGCCGATGCTTTCGCCACTGTTGCCGTAAGCCCCGCCGCTCTGCGCTTGGGTATAATCACACCATGCGCGCCGGCGAGATTTGCCGTACGAATAATCGCACCCAGATTATGAGGGTCTTCAATATTATCAAGAAGAATCAAAAACGGATCCTCCTGCTTCTCCTTTGCTGCCGCCAGCATGTCCTCCACCTTCGCGTATTCATACGCTGCCGCATAGGCGATAACGCCCTGATGCTTTTTCGTCTCAGAAAGCTGGTCTAACCGCTCCTTTGCAACATAGTCCAGAATGGTATCATGCTTTTTGGCTTCCCGGATAATCGTCCTGACAGGACCGTCCTGACAGCCCTTTTGCACAAACAGCTTGTCTATGGTCTTCCCGGACCGAAATGCTTCTAAAACTGCATTCCTTCCCTCAATGGTCAACTCTTCGTACCTCACTCTTTTGCTCCTTTCCCGGTCCTCTTAAGCCCGGTTATAATCAACTCCATCATTCGCTCCATCTGATCTTCAAGATACAGATAACCCATCAACGCCTCAAAACCAGTCGCCCTGCGGTAATCGCCCACGGTAGCATTCTTGGCCATGGTAGCAGACTTGGCATTTCTGCCGCGTTTATATACTGTCAATTCCTCCTCGGTCAATTCCGGCAAAAGTTCCCCCACCATCTCCGACTGAGCATGTGCCTTTACAATCTGGCTGGTATAGCGGTGCAAATCATTAACGTGGGTATTCCCCTCTCCCACCACCATAGAACGGATAATAAGGTCATAGATACCATCTCCAATATAGGCCAATGTTAATGGCGAATAACTTCGGATGTCCTTCTTCTCTATGCCAAATTTTCCTAAAATATATGAATTTATGCCCTTTTCCATTTTACGCCTTCCCTGGTATCTTCCAGAATAATTCCTTTTCCCAAAAGTATATCACGGATTTCATCCGCCCGCGCGAAATTCTTTTCCTTGCGCGCCGCCTGACGTTCTGCAATCAGCTTTTCAATCTCCTCGTCGAGGATTTCCTCCTCCTTTCGGAGAATGAGACCTAAGACATCGCAAAGACCGTCCAGCCGCTGATAGAGATTCTCCAATAACTCTCGAGAACCCTTCTCTGTAACATTGGTATTGCAGTATTTGACGAATTCAAAAACTGCTGAAATTGCATCTGCAGTATTAAAATCATCATCCATCGCTCTCTCAAATTTCTCCACGAAAGCTTGACTGCCCGCAAATATTTCCGCTTCCTCCTGTGTCATCATATCCGCAACGGCATTTTTCTGCAGATGCTGCAGATTCTGCGCCGCATTTAAAATGCGTTCCAGACCATTCTTAGCCGCTTCCATAAGGTCTGCGCTGAAATTCAGCGGACTGCGGTAGTGGGCGCTGAGCATGAAGAAACGAAGCACCTGCAAATCGTATTTTTCTCCAATTTCACGCACTGTAAAGAAATTCCCTTCAGATTTGGACATCTTCTTATTATCAATATTTAAAAATCCATTGTGTATCCAGTATTTAGCAAAAATCTTACCATTGCAGGCCTCGCTCTGGGCAATCTCATTTTCATGATGCGGGAAAATCAAATCTTCACCGCCTGCATGGATATCAATCTCTTCGCCTAAATATTTTTTCGCCATTACGGAACACTCAATATGCCATCCTGGCCTGCCATTGCACCAGGGAGACTCCCAATACGGCTCTCCTTCTTTCTTGGGCTTCCACAATACGAAATCCAGAGAATCCTCCTTGTCCTCGCCAGTTACCTTGATATCACGATGTCCGGCCTGCAGGTCGTCTAGATTCTTATGGGACAGTTTGCCATACTCTTTGAACTTCCTGGTACGGAAATAGACAGTCCCATCCTCCACCGCATAGGCAAATCCTTTGTCAACCAAGGTGGAAATCATCTCCAACATACCGCCAATCTCCTGCGTTGCCAGCGGATGAGTCGTGGCAGGCCTCACATTCATGGCAGCCATATCCTTCTTGCATTCTTCGATATACCGCTGGGAAACTTCCTGCGCTGATATGCCTTCCTCCACAGCTTTCTTGATAATCTTGTCATCCACATCCGTAAAATTGGACACAAAATTTACCTCAAAACCTTTATACTCCATATAACGGCGCACCGTATCAAACACCATCATGGGACGGGCATTTCCGATATGGATAAGATTATATACGGTAGGCCCGCATACATACATTTTTACCTTACCTGCCTCTAACGGCACAAATTCTTCTTTTTGTCTGCTCAGCGTATTGTAAACTTTCATCATTCATTTTCCTCCACGAAGCTCTTTGATTTCTTTCTCCAAATCTATAATCTTATTGCAAAGTGCAGAATTCTCATGCTGCAGCACAATAATATCCTCCATCACGGGATCAGGCAGATGTACCTGGTCCATATCGCTCCTCGGAACTTTGATATTATCCCGCTTAACAATCCTGCCTGGTACTCCCACCACAGTACAGTTGGGTGGAACCTCCTCCAAAACCACGCTGCCGGCGCCAATCTTACTATTCTCCCCAATCGTAAAGGAACCGATAACCTTCGCACCTGCGCTCACCATCACGTTATCACAGAGCGTCGGATGGCGTTTACCGCTCTCCTTGCCGGTCCCGCCCAGGGTAACGCCCTGATACAACGTCACATTATCTCCAATAATCGTAGTCTCCCCGATAATCACGCCGCTGCCATGGTCAATGAAAAATCCCTTGCCAATAACAGCTCCCGGATGAATCTCGATACCGGTTTTGCGCGCCGCTTTCTGCGAAATCTTCCGCGCCCGGAAATACTGACCTTTCAGATACTTCTTATGCGCTTTGCGGTAACTTAACATTACACGGAAACTGGGATACAGCAATACTTCCAGGGGAGACTTAATCGCCGGGTCCCGCTCCCGGATGACCTCATATTCTTCTTTTATCTGCCGAAACAACCCCATCTATGAACGCTTCCCTTCTAAACAATACGGATTCATAAAACATCATTCCTATTCGTGTTAGTTTATGCAGAAATTTAGATTTTGTCAATAGGAAAAATAAGTTCAGCCAGCCCAAAGAAATTGGGGAAAATTGCGCTGGCGCTAATTTTTCACGATTCTTTTGGGCTGAGGGAACGCCAAGCAATGAGCAAAGTTAGCTGCAAAGCAGCGAGAAAGCGCTGAAAGCGCCTTTGCGAATGGCGTGGGCTGAACTTATTAAATATTTGCCAGCCCAAAGAAATTGGGGAAAATTGCGCTGGCGCTAATTTTTCACGATTCTTTTGGGCTGAGGGAACGCCAAGCAATGAGCAAAGTTAGCTGCAAAGCAGCGAGAAAGCGCTGAAAGCGCCTTTGCGAATGGCGTGGGCTGAACTTATTAAATATTTGCCAGCCCAAAGAAATTGGGGAAAATTGCGCTGGCGCTAATTTTTCACGATTCTTTACACCCATTCATGCAAATAAACCGCAGAATACTGAAACAGCCTTTTTGTAAATTCCGTGATATCCATATGCTCCCTTACGTCTGCTCTATTTATTCTCTTTATACTGCCGCCCCTGCAATTTATATCAATTTGGAAACAGTCCGCATTGGCAGCAATAAGAGCATCCGTCACTTGCACCTGATACCGTACAGGCCTCTCACTTTTCAACAGCGGCACAAGCGAAATAAGGTTTGTCAGGCGCACCATCATCCGCGAAGATGTAAACGTTATTCTGTCCACCGTGCAGCCCGTCACTTCCAGGGCTTCTCTGCAGATTTCCTCAGCCTCTTCGTTGGTAACATCCTCTTCTAAGAGGAGTTCCTTAATCTCCGCTGCCGCCCACCCCTGGGAATGATTAATACTGTAAAAAATAAGTCCGTTTATCCCCTGGCAGTTCTCTGACAGCAGCGCGCCGCCCTGTTCTGTTGCCAGCTCCTCTAACAAACGACTGCCATAATGTTCATCCCGCCTGATAAAAATCTCACATCTGCCTTCCAATACCCGATTTGAAAATACCGCCATCTTTGCTGTATCTTCTGCATTGGCACGCCTCCATACGCCTGTACTGGCAGCCTCCAGAGAGGCCGCTCTTATCATATCCTTCCTGGTCCCGGCAAAACAGACACCACCCCTGTCGAGGTAAGGCTGACCTGGGAAAAACACAAATCCCTGTCCTCTGTAATACGCCGGATCTGCTGGGAGCAAAAAGGTAAATGGTACTCCTTCAGATGCTAAATTCTGCAAAAGGCACGTCATCACCTGCCCCATTTTTCCCTGTCTGCGGTAAGCAATGCCCGTCGCTACCGCCACAAGGTAAGGGATTTGTCTCCGACGTCCATGGATACTGAGAGTATATGGATTCAGATGAATCATAACATGGAAGGAACCGTCTTGTTCAGCCCCTTCCATTACCATAATCTCATTATCTTTCGTTTTATGACTGTAATAATAATCTACAAACTTCGTGGAATCTTCGGGAAAGGCAACCTCATACATTGGTCTGGTTGCCTGTTTCTCCTCCTGCTTCAGATAGCGTATTTTGCTGCTTTCCATTATTCGTCCTTCTTAATCTGTTATCACTTCCGCAGCAGCCAGCATCAAATATACGTATAAATGTACAGAGCAAACTGCTAAACCTACCGCTGCTTCGCGCATCCGCCGCAGCCTTCACAATTCTTCGCACTGTCATAGGCAGCCACGCTTGCTTCATATAAGCCCGTCAGAGAGCAAATTGCCTGTGCAGAAATCCCCTCCTGCCTGCCGCTAAAACCCAGTCCTTCCTCTGTCGTTGCCTTGACATTGACCTGATTACCTTCAATTGCCAGCACGTTGGCAATATTCTGCTCCATCTGTGCAATATATGGCCGCAGTTTAGGTTTCTGCGCAATAACAGTCGCATCGATATTCTCAATCACATATCCTTGCTGCTGCAGGAGTTCTCCTACATGTGCAAGCAGTTTCATGCTGGAAATTCCCCGATACGTTTCGTCAGTATCCGGGAAATGTTTGCCGATATCCCCAAGCGCAGCCGCTCCCAACAATGCATCCATTATGGCATGTACGAGCACATCTGCATCGGAATGCCCCTCAAGCCCTAAATCATGTGCAATTTCCACACCGCCGAGAATTAGTTTCCTGTCCTCGACCAGCCTGTGCACATCATATCCAATTCCTGCTCTCATCGTTTATTTACCTTCATATGTAATGAGGCTGTCCACATTATAGCCGGCAAGCTTCTCCCTGCCGTTTAGTCCTGCAAGCTCCATTACAAAACAAATCTTGACCACTTCGCCGCCAAGCTGTTCTACTAATTTAATTATTGCTTCGGTAGTACCGCCGGTAGCAATCAGGTCATCTACAATAGCTACTTTCTGCCCTGGTTTGATAGCATCTTTATGCATCTCAACCACAGCGCTTCCATATTCCAAATCATATTTCTCTGAAATAACCTCACAGGGCAGTTTTCCCTGCTTACGGACCGGCACAAATCCCTTGCGCTCCTCATATGCCACCGGAACACCAAAAATGAACCCTCTTGACTCCGGTCCTACCACAACATCATGCTCCACATTCTCAAGGCTCTTCAACAGCCCGTCAATTGCCAAATGCAGCCCCTCTGCGTCCTGTAAAATACTGGTTACATCCCTGAAAATGATTCCCGGCTCCGGAAAATCGGGAATACTTCTTACATATTCTTCTAATTTTTTCATTTGCTTATCCTCCTGATTTAGTTACAGTATAGTATAACCCCTTTTTTTATACAAGTTATTTTTGTTTCTTCGACAGCAGACAGCGGCAATTTACACGATTTTCCAGCATTCCTCCAAGATTTTTTCCACTTTCTTAGCACACTTTTCCCAGGGTTTTTGGTATAATGTTATCAAATCATAAACGCGTTGTAACGCACATAAATCGGCATAATATTAATGATTGAGGTGAGTAAATGCAGGCCAACAATACATCATCAAACAGCACGATTGATTCGCTGGAACAATTGCGGAATGAAAATGTTCTCTTACTCGAAGAGAATAAAAAACTGACCGAAACTATCGACTGGATGCATGACACTATCTGGCGCCTTGTGCGCACACAGCGTCCGGAAAATTAATCCTTTCAGTCTTCCCGCTTGCGCACCAGTACGATTTTGGTGATTCCATTGCTGGAATCATCTTTTCTGGTCTGCAATTCGGGAAACGATTCGATTAGTTTACCAAATTTAGCAAAGCCATAATTTCTGCAATCAAAATCTGAATACATCCTCTGTATCATATTGCCCAATTCTGACAGGTACATCCAGCCATCCTCATCCGAGTTTTCATCCAACAAGGAAATTACCATTTCCTTTATCGCACGAAGGTTTGTAATAGGCTGCGCATCTTTGGACTGTCCCCCCGAAAATAACGCCTTTTCCGCCGGCACACACTTAATCTCCTGCCGCCTCGTGCGTTCCACTGTATTATTCTTCTGCACCGGATGATGATTCTTATAGAGCACATCCAATGTCTTAAACTGCTCACACGCCCTGACAAAAGGCGTCGGTGTTTTACTTTCACCCATACCAATTACGCGCTTTCCGGATTCCCTGAGACGCATTGCCAATTTTGTAAAATCACTGTCAGAAGAAACTATGATAAACCCATCCACATCGTTCGTATAGAGAATATCCATGGCATCAATAATCATCGCAGAATCAGAAGAATTCTTCCCAACAGTATAACTATACTGCTGTATGGGCGACAACGAATTTTCCAATAGCGAATCCTTCCAGGAATTCTTGGCTGTCGCCGTCCAGTCTCCATAAATTCTGCGGATAGTTATATTTCCAAGAGACTGCGCCTCCTTTGTCACAATTCCGATATACTTTGAAGACACATTCTCCGCATCAATCAACAGGGCATATTTATTTTCATCCCTCATTCTGTTGCTCCTTTCAATACATTACCATTTATTTTAACCTTCGCAACAATTATAATACTTTCTATTTGCGAAAACAACAAAAGATTCAAGAAGAATTTTTCTCACGTTTTTGTACATACTATCTTAAAGTATTTTAATTTCAGAAAGGAGAATCTTTTATGCTTGATAAAGAGATTGATAGATTTGTGCAAAACACCTACGATGACGGCAATATCCCGGAAATCGACCTGCCTGGGCGTACCGATGTCCCCTCAGGCTCCAATCGTTATGGAGACTCCCCCATTGATGACCCGCCTGGCCAGAACATTTACGGTGATGTGCCCATCGGAGACCCCGGAAACAACAACTCCAATCCCTCTGGGGATAGCAATTCCAATCCACCAGGCGAAAGCAATCTGGTATGGGTTACTCCGCCAGTGCTGCTTTCTGAAACTGAACGGCCTACACCAAACGCTATCGGCGGAATATAAGGAGGACTTATGGAAAATATATTAGATGAAATTGCCAAAAAACGTATTGTGCCTGTGGTAGTCCTCCGCAACATTGCTGATGCCAAACCATTGGCAAAAGCGCTCTGTGATGGCGGACTGCCCTGTGCAGAAATTACATTTCGCACCGAAACTGCTGCCGATGCTATCAAGATTATGGCTGAAGAATTTCCTGATATGCTGGTAGGCGCGGGCACTGTCCTTACCCCGGCCCAGGCTGACCAAGCTATGAAAGCCGGCGCCAGGTTTATCGTCAGTCCGGGACTCAACCCCACGATGGTAAAACATTGCATCAAGAAGAAATATCCGGTTATCCCAGGCGTCAACAATCCCAGCGATATTGAAGCAGCGCTTTCTTTTGGACTGACATTCGTAAAATTTTTCCCGGCAGAAGCCTCCGGCGGTCTGGAAATGATTAAGGCGCTGTCTGCCCCCTACCCGCAGATGCGTTTCATGCCCACCGGCGGAATCACACCAGAGAATCTTCACACCTATCTTGCCAATGACAAGATAGCGGCCTGCGGCGGAACCTGGATGGTACGGGATGAATTGCTTAAATTACAGAATTTTGATGAGATAAAGCGGCTGACCGAAGATGCTTTGCGCACTATCCGCAGCTGACAGCAGTTTATCAGAAAAGGAGAACTACTATGACAGGAAAAAAAGTAATCACTTTTGGAGAACTTATGCTGCGCCTTGCCCCGGAAGGTTACAAACGTTTTGTTCAGTCTGATTTCTTAGGCGCAACTTACGGCGGCGGCGAAGCAAATGTCTGCGTGTCGCTGGCTAATTATGGCTTCCATGCAGTATTTGTATCGCGCCTGCCCACCCACGAAATTGGGCAGTCTGGAATCAATGCTTTACGGAAATATGGCGTGGACACTTCCTACATTGCCCGGGGCGGCAGCCGTGTCGGCATTTACTATCTGGAAAAGGGGGCTTCCCAGAGACCTTCCAAAGTTATTTATGACCGTGAAGGTTCTGCACTGTCTACCGCCTCTGATAAGGATTTCTGCTGGAAAGAAATCTTTGCCGGCGCAGAATGGTTTCATTTTACCGGAATCACCCCCGCCTTAAACGACACATTGGCCGACCTTTGCCTGGCAGCATGTAAAGCAGCCAAAGAAGCCGGCGTCACCATCTCCTGTGATTTAAATTACCGCAACAAACTATGGAGCAAAGAAAAAGCCGGACAGGTGATGGGACAACTCTGCAAATATGTAGATGTATGTATTGCCAACGAGGAAGATGCCGCCGACGTATTCGGTATCAAAGCTTCCGGCACTGATGTAACTGCAGGAACCGTCAACCATGAAGGTTATAAAGACGTGGCAAAACAACTAAAAGAACGCTTCGGCTTTTCTACGGTTGCTATCACCTTGCGGGAATCCATTTCTGCCAATGACAACGACTGGTCCGCTATGCTCTACAACGGCACAGACTATTATTTCAGCCGCAAATACCACATGCACATTGTGGACCGCGTAGGCGGCGGCGACAGTTTCGGCGGCGGTCTGATTGCAGCCTCCCTGATGGGCTATGATGCACAGAAAAGAATTGATTTTGCCGTAGCTGCCTCCTGTCTCAAGCACTCCATTGAGGGGGACTTCAATCTCGTCTCCCTTGACGAGGTACTGAAACTAGCAGGCGGTGATGCCTCTGGCCGTGTACAGCGGTAAGACCATGCTTTTTTGCGGCAGTAGGCTGACAGCCCATTCGAGAACCGACAATTTTCCACATCTGTTGTCCTGTCAGTAGGCTGGCAGTCCATTTGCGGACTGTCAGCTCATCATGCCGCCAGCCATGCCGGATGCCGTACAGAGAATTAAAGTTGTGAAAAACCTCGACAGTTCCATATTGATTCCTTTCTGGAATAAAATAGAGCCGATTACCAAAATCAAGAAATATGCTGCGCCCATAAGCATCCCCCACAAAAATCTTCTAGTTTTCATCACCTTTCCGCTGAGGAATCCCCCCAAGAATCCAGACACAACATAAATTACCACAATCCCAACGGACACCACAGACTCGCTAAGCTGCATTTTGTAAAGCATTGCTGATAATGCCAATAACAACACTCCGGTCACTAAGTACATGGCCAGTAATATTTTTAAGATGGTAAGCGCTGATACCCTGAGTTTCTTTTCCCCCTGTGCCTGAATATGCTTTTTTCTTGAATGATTATTTTCCATTTCCGCTTCCTCCCTTTGCTAAACAAATGATAGAATGTCCATTCATCCTAAAATATTCTATTCCTCCTGCCGACAAACTATTCCTTGCAAAAATTTGATTCTTCCTTTATATTATTAGATATTGATACATAAAATTATGCATATACCGAAAGGAGCGATATTTTTGGATTCAGGTGAAGCCATTCAACTATTGGTTGTCGTTATCTTACTGTTTTTATCAGCATTTTTCTCCTCTGCGGAGACAGCTCTGACCACATTCAACAGAATTCGCATTAAGAGTCTTGCCGACGAGGGCAACAAGCGCGCAAAACGCGTGCTCGAGGTTACCAGTGATTCCGGCAAAATGCTCAGCGCCATACTAATTGGCAACAATGTTGTGAATTTGTCTGCATCTTCTTTGGCAACTGCGCTTGCCATACAGGTTTTCGGCAATGCCGGAGCCGGAATTGCCACTGGAGCCCTCACGGTCCTGGTGTTGATTTTCGGTGAAATTTCCCCTAAAACACTCGCTACTATTCATGCAGATAAGATTGCACTCTCGTATGCCGGTCTTATCCTGATGCTTATGAAGGCCTTAACGCCTGTGATTTTCATTATCAACAAATTATCCATGGGCTTTTTGATACTGCTTCGAGTCAATGTGGCAGATGGACAGAACGCTCTCACGGAAGCAGAATTGAGGACAATTATGGATGTCGGGCACAAGGAAGGGGTCATAGAGCCGGAAGAACACATGATGATTAATAATGTGTTTGACTTCGGAGATTCCCAGGCCAAAGAAATTATGGTTCCCCGCATCGACATGACATTTGCCGACATTAACAGCAGTTATGAGGAACTAATCAATATTTTTCGTACAGATAAATTTACGCGTCTTCCGATATACGAGGAGACCACGGACAATGTTATCGGTACAGTCAACATGAAAGATTTGCTGCTCTATGAAAACAAAGAGAATTTCTCGGTGCGTGATATATTACGCAAACCGTTCTACACCTATGAGCACAAAAAAACCGTTGACCTTTTGATTGAAATGAAAAAATCTTCTTTCAATATAGCTATCGTATTGGATGAATACGGCGTCACCGCCGGCCTGATTACGTTGGAAGACATTTTGGAAGAAATTGTAGGGGAAATCCGCGATGAATATGATATAGACGAGGAAGACCCTATCCAGAAACTGGGAGAACGGGAATACCTGGTGCAGGGCACGATGAACTTAGAAGACTTGTGCAATCTGCTGGGTCTATCCCTCTCCTCAGAAGATTACGATACGGTAGGCGGCTACATGATTGAACTGTTAGACCACCTGCCAGAGACTGGAGAATCCATTATTACACCGGAAGACGTCTACCTGCGTGTGGAGGACACGGACAAAAACCGTATCAACAAATTATTCCTGCGGCTGCCGGAAGAAGAAAAAAACGAGGATTTCCTATAAGATAATTAAGGGAGGAGGCCCCCGAAAGAGCCTCCTCTTGTATATATCTGTTTTTTCTTATAATTTCCAAATATCTTTATTGTATTCTGCAATTGTTCTGTCGGAAGAGAAAAATCCTGCTTTTGCCGTATTAACCAGCATTTTCTTTGCCCATGCCGTACGGTCTTCATAATCTTTATAGATTTCCTCTTTCTTAGCCGCGTAATCTTTGTAATCCAGCAGCGTCATAAACCAGTCTTTGTTGAGAAGTTCCTTGTAAAGACGCTCTAAATTCTCCTTCTGCCCTACTTTAAGCATCTCATCGCTGACGATAAAGTCTACTGCTTCCTTGATGTCTTCGTCTTCCTCATAATAATCTTTGGAGATATAATCTGCTTTCTCATAGTGCTCAATAACTGTATCGGAACTTTCACCGAAAATATAAATATTTTCTTCTCCCACAAGGTCTGCAATCTCCACGTTAGCCCCATCCATTGTTCCCAATGTCACCGCGCCGTTGAGCATAAACTTCATATTACCTGTTCCAGAAGCCTCCTTGCTTGCCAGAGAAATCTGTTCAGAAATATCACATGCAGGAATCAATTTTTCTGCCTTTGTCACATTGTAATTTTCCACCATGACCACCTTCAGGTACGGGCTCACCTCAGGGTCATGATTGATAATCTCCTGCAGGCAGAGAATTAAATGGATAATGTCTTTGGCAATCACATACGCCGGAGCAGCTTTAGCGCCAAAAATAACTGTAATCGGTGTAGAAACCTTCTTGCCCTTCTTAATCTCCAGATATTTATGGATAACATATAAAGCATTCATCTGCTGCCGTTTATATTCATGAAGGCGCTTAATCTGAATATCAAAGATGGAATTTTCATCAATTTCCACTCCCTGAGTAGTCTTGAGATATGCAGCAAGGGCACGTTTATTGTCCTTTTTAATCTCCAGCAGTTTGTTCAACACCTTTTCATCATCTGCAAATTTAAGCAGCTTTTCCAGCTCATCTGCATTTTTATGCCAACCTTCTCCAATCACCTCGTCCAGATAATGGCTCAGTCCCTTGTTGCAATGCATCAGCCAGCGGCGGAATGTTATGCCGTTTGTTTTATTGTTAAATTTATCGGGATAGATTTTATAAAAGTTATTCAGTTCATTTTTCTTTAAAATTTCTGTGTGCAGATATGCCACGCCATTGACGCTGTAGCCATAGTGAATGTCCATATGAGCCATATGCACGCGGTCTGTATCGTCAATGATAGCAACCGATGCATCGTCATACTTATCTTTGACCATTGTATCCAGTTCCCGGATAATCGGCATCAGCTGCGGCACCACTTTATTGAGATAGTCCATAGGCCACTTTTCTAATGCCTCGGCAAGAATTGTGTGATTGGTATAAGCGCAGGTCTTAGATACAATATCAATCGCCTTATCCATGCGGATTCCTTTTTCCATCAACAGACGAATCAGTTCGGGGATTACCATGCTCGGATGGGTATCATTAATCTGAATCGCTGCATACTCCGGCAAATCATAAAGTTTACAACCCTTTTCCTCACATTCCTGCAGGATAAGGCGCGCAGCGTTGCTGACCATGAAATACTGCTGGTACACACGCAGCAATCGTCCTGCATCATCGGAATCATCCGGGTACAGAAAGAGAGTAAGATTCTTGCAGATATCCTCTTTGTTAAAGTCAATGCCGTTTTGGACTAAACGCTCATCTACAGTCTCAATATCAAACAGATGCAATTTGTTCGTACGGTTGTCAAATCCTGTCACATCTAAATCATACATCCTGGACTGTACCGTAAACCCACCAAACTGTACTGGATACGTTACCTCTGTCTTTGTCAGCCAGTTTTCTTTCTCTATCCAGGGATTTTTATTTTCTTTCTGCAGATGATTTTCAAACGTCTGCAGGAACAAACCAAAATGATAATTAAGCCCGATTCCATCTCCATTGAGGCCCAGGGTTGCCATGGAATCCAAAAAACACGCTGCCAGTCTTCCCAGACCGCCATTTCCCAGAGAAGGTTCTGGCTCTATTTCTTCAATCAAATTAATATCTTTGCCATATTGCGCCAGCATTTCTGCCACTTCATCGTAAATTCCCAAGTTTATCAGATTGTTGGACAACAGTTTTCCAATCAAAAATTCCGCAGAAATATAATAGATTTTCTTCTTGCCTTTACTGCTCTCTTTGTCTTTGGCAAGGTCTTTTACGATTCCCAGCAAACCATAATATATCTGCTCATCCGTACAGGCTGCTATGTTATTACAGCATTTTTTTTCCAATAATTCTCTTACATTTACGCTCATCTTTTCCTCCATTCTCCTTGGGCGGTCCGCCGAAAGGCATTACATGCCATATTAGTTAGCGTTCCCCTTTTCTTTCCATATATTCTTATGAATATAGTATATGATTTTTTTCCAGAATTTTCTTGCAGTATGATAGCAAAAGATAGTACAATACTATCAAATGACCTAAGGAGGGACCCAGCTTTGCTGGGAGGATGCCTTAGGTCTCGTAGAACAGCCAAAGAGGTAAAATGACCTAAGGAGGGACCATATGAACATCACCGAATACGAGCGCTCCCAGGAAACAAAACCCCACGGACATGATAATTTCCCCTTCAACATCTATCTGTGCAGTATTCCTTTGGATTTTACAGTTGTGCCAACCCACTGGCACAATAATATGGAAATCATCTACATCAAAAAAGGACAGGGCTCCATCACCGTGGATTTAATTCCGTATCAAGTGGCCAAAGGCGACATCATTGTCGTACCGCCAGGACAACTTCATTCGATTGAACAATTTTCTGACTGTTCTATGGAATACGAAAACATTATCTTTAAACTGTCCATGCTGATGGCGCCGCAGGGAGACATCTGTACGGAGGAATTTTTTCAACCCCTGAAACATGGGAAAATCCTTCCAGACACACTCTACACGCAGGGTTCTTTGCAGTATCCCGAACTATGCCGCTGTCTGGATTCTATTGACTGTATCTGCCAAGATTTTCTTCCGGGCTACCAGCTCGCCATCAAAGGACAGCTTTACTCATTTTTTTATGAACTCTCCAAGTCTTTCCACAAAGAGTCTCCTCATAGAAATAATAAGTCCCTAGATCGGCTGAAAGGACTCCTCAAGCATGTAGAGACGAATTACAGAGAAAAAATCTCTATCGCAGATGCCGCAAGGATTTGCGGTTTCAGCCAGTCACATTTTATGAAATTTTTTAAAGCCAGTATAGGGATGTCATTTACGGACTATTTGAATGATTACCGAATTACCATGGCAGCCAGGCTTTTAACCTCCTCTTCCGACACTATTGTCAACATTGCCGCAGAGACAGGCTTTGAGAATCTTTCTTATTTTAACCGGTTGTTTAAGAGGAAATACCAGTGTACCCCTACGGAGTTTCGCAGGAAGTAGGGGCAGCGGGATATTTCTTTAACTGTTCCATTAATTTCCACAAGTTACAGCCTATATTGTCTACAAGCTCATATTCATTTCCAGGAAATTTTTTCGCCTGCTCAATTGCTTTATCTATGTAAGGCATATACTTAATGGAAAATCCTATATTACTTTTTCCGTGATGCGCCCTGTCGGATACTTCTTTACTCACAAAAGTATGCTGTTTTGACACTTTCTTATTTTCTTTAATCTCATCCAGACGATTACCAAACTCTTTTTCTATATCCGCTAAATGCAGCAACAGCCAAAACTCAAAGCACGGATTTGCAATATAACATTTTATTCTTTCTCCGTTGTATTCCCTTCCACTGATAAAAAAATTCGTTTCTCTACAAAGACCCTCTCACTATCGTCTTCTCTTTCGTATACTGACGACATTAATCTAAATTGGTTATGCATTCATATCCTCCAAAATCCCATTGTCAAATACTGGTATTGCAGCGTAACGCCCCAACAAATACTCTTTGTCTATTACTTTATCATAACGCTCCTTAAACCGATTTAACGAATAAATTTCAGAACTATGGTCTTCCATCCTATTTACAAACCAAATCTCATCCTGCCTGACCAATTCTAAATCCAGCAAATTTGAATCATGGGTAGTTGCAATCATCTGGCTCGTATCTCCCTCTGTCAGTCCATAAAATAGTTCAAGAAATCTTCGGGTAAGGTTAGTATGAAAGCTCCTGTCAATTTCATCAATAAAAATCACTCGGTTACCGTTATGTTCGTAAAACAACGGTATCAGGTCAAACAATCTTTGTGTTCCATCCGATTCTTCCAGATAATCAAAAAGTTCCCAGTCATTGCCATGATTTTGCATCATCTTTGTCGTTATGACATTTCCCTTTTTATCTTTACGCAGTGAATACATCTGATTATTTACTTTGAACATTACAGGTTCGTCTTGAATATCATTAGAAATTCTGATTTTGAGTTTTTCTGCTTCTTCTTTCGGAATCCCATCAAAAATTTTATCAAACTCCACATGACCTAATCTAGCTTCCACAGATTCAATTCCTGTATCAAAATATTTCAACAATTGAGAAAAAATTTCCCTAATGACTTCATCCTCGACCATCTGATTTAATGCGCTATACTGGCTGGTGGGAAATATGATAATTATGTTTTGAAACCACAGAAAAACATCTAATATTTCAGAGAAAACCCCATGTTTTCCATTACTTCTTTCAGCAACATCGCTCAAAATACTTTTTTTCTTCATAGTATCAGAAATATTTTCACCAAAATCTTCCAAATAAAATTTCCATCTTGTTCTTTCTTCAGTATCCTTTATTTTGACTTCACTCTCTGTATACTGAACGCCTTGTTCATCTATATTCCTATTAAAAATATAAGTCTCAGCACCACTCTTTTCTATACGGACCAACCACTCTGAGAGTATTTCTTTTTCTGCATATGATATGGCAATCCCATAGGAATATTCCTTCCCAGACTGAGTAAGCAACCGATACTCAAATACTCCCGGCGTTTTGTATCCATCTTTGCAAATCCGAAAATATTTCTTATTTAAATCTACCGTATCCAAACCATCCAATATGATATCCCTTGAAAAATCAATTGCCCTGATTAAATTACTTTTTCCTCCTGCATTGGCGCCATAGATAAGCCCTGTCTTTAAAATTTTTTTCCCATTTCCATTTAAGATATGTTCCTTGTGCCTGATTACCTTAGAAGCCACCATAGAAATCGTCTGTGTCGTTTTAAAAGACAGATAATTACTTACCGAAAATCCTATAAACATATTTTTCTGCTCTCTTTCTTTTCATTATAATGCATTCATTATATTGTGAATAATTCTCTTTTGTCAATATCTATATATATTCTTACCTCTTTCTATGTTTCATATAAGAGTTTTTTTCTCTTCCTATCCTCAAAACTCTCTTTTATATTAATAATGATGGCAACTCAAACTTTTATATCCACTTTAAACCACTTTTGACAACTCAAAAACCTCACCCTTATTATGGATATCCCATAACATAAAGTGAGGTTTTATGATTAATCATTTTAAGTAGACCTAAGATTGCAGGTTACTGTTTTAGCAAGCAGACATTATTTATAGCATACAATTTTGCCAAAGTCAGCCTTGAGAGAAGCTCCGCCAACAAGTCCGCCGTCAATATCTGGTTTGGAGAACAACTCTGCTGCATTTCCTGCATTTACAGAGCCGCCGTACTGGATACGAATAGATTCTGCAGTAGCCTCGTCATAAACTTCTTTGATGCAGGTACGGATTGCTGCGCATACTTCCTCTGCCTGATCAGAAGTTGCCGTTTCGCCGGTTCCAATTGCCCAGATTGGCTCATAAGCAATTACTGCTGTCTTCGCCTGGTCAGCAGTTACATTCTGGAATGCAATCTTAATCTGCATACGAATCCAGTCGATGTAAATACCCTGTTTTCTCTGTGTTAAAGTCTCACCACAGCAAATAATCGGTGTGATGCCATGCTCAAACGCCTTCAGCACTTTCTTGTTAACGGTCTCGTCTGTCTCTGCAAAATATTCTCTTCTCTCAGAATGCCCGATAATTACATATTTAACACCAGCATCTGTCAGCATATTGGGAGCGATTTCTCCAGTATATGCACCGCTTTCCTCATAGTACATATTTTCTGCACCAATGTTGATATTAGAGCCCTTTGCAGCCTCCATTGCCGGAATAATATCGATTGCTGGTACACAGAAGACAACATCAACCTCTTCATTCGCAACTAAAGGTTTTAACTCATTTACCAGAGCCACTGCCTCGCTCGGGGTCTTATTCATTTTCCAGTTTCCTGCAATAATTTTCTTTCTTGCCATATTCTTATCCTCTTTTTCTTCTCTATTATTATTTATTTTGCAATCGCTAGTTGCTTTTATAGCTAAGTCCGTTCGCCTGTCATAAAATTTTGCTTGCAAAATTTCTGCGCCATGGGCATTACATTCTTAGGAAGTTCTGTTCGCTAACCTCAAGCTTCGCCTTTGGCTCACTTTCGCTAATCTTACAGAACGACCTCGCAACACGCTCTGGCTTGCCAATCGCTAGTTGCTTTCGGTCTATTTGTTTGTTGCTGCTGCTACTCCAGGAAGCTCCTTACCTTCTAAGAATTCCAGAGAAGCTCCGCCGCCAGTAGAAATATGGCTCATCTTATCGCCGAAGCCCAACTGATTTACTGCTGCTGCGGAATCGCCGCCGCCAATAATGGTGGTTGCATCTGTCTCTGCAAGCGCCTTTGCAACTGCGATGGTTCCTGCTGCCAAAGTCGGATTCTCAAATACGCCCATCGGTCCATTCCAAACTACAGTCTTTGCAGATTTCACAGCGTCTGCAAACAATTCTGCCGTCTTAGGTCCGATATCGCATCCCTCTCTGTCTGCCGGCATCTTGTCAGAATCATAAACTTCTACGTCTACCGGTGCGTCAATCGGATTCGGGAAATCTGTAATAGTTGCAGAATCAACCGGCAGCAATAATTTCTTGCCAAGCTTCTCTGCCTTGGCAATCATTTCTTTACAGTAGTCAAGCTTGCTGTCATCAACCAGAGATTTTCCAATCTCATTACCCTGTGCCTTTAAGAACGTATAAGCCATTCCGCCGCCGATAATCAAGGTATCGCACTTCTCAAGCAAGTTAGAAATTACATTCAATTTATCAGCAACCTTTGCTCCACCTAAAATTGCTACGAACGGTCTTACCGGATTCTCTACTGCATTGCCAAGGAAATCAATTTCTTTCTGCATCAAATATCCAACGGCTGCCGTGTCAACCAACTCAGAAACTCCAACGTTAGAGCAATGTGCTCTGTGAGCAGTTCCAAATGCATCATTTACAAAGATATCGCACAGAGATGCCAAATCTTTGGAGAAAGCCTCACCATTCTTGGTCTCTTCCACTCTGTAACGTGTATTCTCAAGTAAAATAACCTCGCCGTCTTTCATTGCCTCAACTGCAGCCTTAGCATTTGCACCAACCACCTCAGGGTCTGCTGCAAATTTAACTTCCTGTCCCAACAGCTCTGTCAATCTTGCTGCTACAGGCGCCAGAGATAATTCTGGCTTAGGCTCTCCCTTGGGTTTGCCAAGATGTGAGCAAAGAATAACCTTGCCTCCGTCTGCAACCAATTTCTTGATAGTAGGCAGTGCAGCAACCAGACGATTTTCGTCTGTAATCTTGCCCTCTTTTAAAGGAACATTAAAATCACATCTGCAAAGTACGCGTTTTCCGCTTACATTAATATCATCTACTGAAACTTTGTTTAAAGCCATTGTTTTTTCCTCCTAAAAATAATATGTTTTCCTCTTGCGCAAGTGCGCATTCCCCCGGAGGGTTTTATCATATAGGGAATCCCCCATATGATAAAAAGGAGTCCGGTCCATAAAAGACCGGACCCTTTCTGAGTCTTATCTGCACCCTGGCAGCCTGTTGCCCAGCCAACACCTCAAAGCGCTGGCTCTCGCGACATTCGCCAAATATCCACGCATACCCACAGGGCACTTAGCGCGGTTGCTTGGCTCTTTGCTCACGGAAAAAGGCAGTCTACCGTGCAGTTATGCTTCTATAATTCATATAAGGTAGTTCAATGCCTATGCTAACTCACTGAAATACTTGATTGTACGAACCATCTGGCTGGTATAGCTGTTCTCATTGTCATACCAGGAAACAACCTGTACTTCATATAAATCATCAGAAACCTTGGAAACCATGGTCTGAGTTGCATCGAACAGAGAACCAAATCTCATTCCTACGATATCGGAAGAAACGATTTCATCCTCATTGTAACCAAAGGACTCGTTAGCTGCTGCTTTCATAGCTGCGTTGATTCCATCAATAGTTACATCATTACCCTTAACAACTGCTGTCAGGATAGTAGTAGAACCTGTCGGGGTCGGTACACGCTGTGCAGAACCGATTAACTTACCGTTCAGTTCAGGAATAACTAAGCCGATTGCCTTTGCAGCGCCTGTGCTGTTAGGAACGATATTAACTGCTGCTGCACGAGATCTTCTCAAATCGCCTTTTCTCTGAGGTCCGTCTAAGGTCATCTGATCACCTGTATATGCATGGATGGTGCACATAATACCAGACTGGATAGCTGCGTATTTGTTCAGTGCGTCAGCCATCGGAGCCAGACAGTTTGTTGTACAGGAAGCTGCAGAAATGATAGTATCCTCAGCCTTTAATGTATTGTGGTTTGTATTGAAAACAATAGTAGGAAGGTCGTTGCCTGCCGGAGCAGAGATAACAACTTTACGAGCGCCAGCATTGATATGAGCCTGTGCTTTATCTTTGGAAGTATAGAATCCGGAGCACTCCAAAACAACGTCAACCTTCAAATCTCCCCATGGGCAGTTATTTGCATCTGGGAAAGCATAGATTTTGATTTCTTTACCATCAACTGTGATGGAATCTTCTCCTGCAGTCACCTTGTCTGCCAATTCATACTTACCCTGAGATGAATCATACTTTAACAGGTGTGCTAACATTTTCGGGCTTGTTAAATCGTTGATTGCTACTACTTCGTATCCCTCTGCACCAAACATCTGTCTGAATGCTAAACGTCCGATACGACCAAAACCATTGATTGCTACTCTTACTGACATGATAATTCCTCCTAATTTTGAATGAATTTGGTATTTCTTTGGATATATTACCCAACTTGTCTTTATTCTAACTAATTTCAGCAAAAAATTCAAGGGGCTTTTTAAACTTTGTTAAAATTTTATCATCTGCATCATATAATCTTTCCCAAACAAGCATTTTGTCTCTGTATATTGACAAAGCAAGTCTTCTGAAGCATGGTAATTTAATTGCGTTATATTTATTTTTTATTGCATTTACCTTTTGACAACGCCGAAAATCTGGTCTATGATTAGTGAGAACTGTATATAAATAAGGAGGCTCATTTATGCTTTGGGACACACATATGCACACACATTTTTCTGTTGACAGCGAAGCGGACACTTTGGCAATGATACACTCTTCCATAGAGGCAGACCTTGACGGTATCTGCTTTACCGACCATCTCGATTTGGAGGAGACGCAGACTACGCCTGACAGCTTTCCTCTTGACCTACCTGCATATTTCAAGGAAATGCATAGCTTCCAAACACAATTTGACGGCAGATTTCCTATCTATATTGGTGTGGAAATCGGTCTACAAACTTATTTAAAAGAACTGCTGCCGAAAATTATCCAGCGGTACCCTTTCGATTTTGTCATCGGTTCATCCCACTGGGTGAATGGCGAAGATCCCTATTATCCAGAATATTTTGTGGGCAGAATCGAAGACGAGGCTTATCAGGAGTATTTTGAATCCATCCTTGAGAACCTGTCTGTCTTCGACTGTTTTGACGTTTATGGCCATTTGGACTACATTGTACGCTACGGCCCGAACACAAACAAATATTATACTTATGAAAAGTTTGCCGATGTGATTGATGAAATCCTGCGAACCCTGATACAGAAAGGCAAAGGCATCGAAATCAATACGGGAGGCTTTAAATATGGTCTTGGGCACCCGAATCCCACAGAAGCAATCCTCAGACGCTACCGTGAATTGGGCGGAGAAATCATTACCATCGGAGCAGATGCCCATAAACCGGAACATGTGGCATACGATTTCCACAAAGTAGCTGGTATCCTCAAAGAGACCGGTTTTAGTTATTACACGGTGTTTTCCAGACGAAAACCTCAATTTTTCAGACTGTAATGAATTTTGGTCTTGTATTTTCTGGTTTTTGTGTTATAATAGGTACTGTCCATGCAGATATGGTTCATCGGTAGAACACCAGCTTCCCAAGCTGGAAAGGCGGGTTCGACTCCCGTTATCTGCTTGCTAAAACCGTCTTTTATGAGATGGTTTCCATTTAGACGATTCGGGTGTTTAAAGGCAATTTAAAACTTATCTTTTGACACCCGAATCTGTGAAATACAATCATATCTATAACTCATCTTAACAATTCCATAGACTTTATACCCGGCATATGTTATAATTTCGGCACAGCAATTTGTGACGACTAATAAACGTTAGTATTGTCAAAGATATATCCCACAAACAAAACAAAGATTTCTATCTGCAAAAGGGAGGCGATAGTATGGCGTTGACAAACGACGACTTACAGGCAATTGCGCAACTGATTCAGCCATTAAAGGATGACATGCAGGACATGAAAGATGATATGCAAGGCATGAAAGATGATATGCAAAACATGAAAAATGACATACATGTTTTGTCTAACCGTACATCTAACATTGAACTGTCACTTGAGAACAAGACAAACCGCAACATTCAACTGCTTGCCGAGAACCACATCAACCTTGTGGATAAGCTGAACGCTACCATTCGGGCACAGGATAAATCTATACTCTGTGAAGTCCAAATATCTGGTCTCAAATACAGAATGGAAGCCCTTGAAAAAGAAGTTTCTGAACTCAGGTCAAAGATAGCTTAAAATACATAAAGGGTATAAAGTCTATGGAGTTGTTAAGCGGACGGTCACTCAAAGAGTAACCGCCCGCCCTGTTTAGGGTTCTAACACTGCCACTTTGCTGCCATCTGCCAGGCTGTATTCTTCTACCAGCCCATTGTCGGCCAACAGGAAGAACCGCTCTCCGATATAAGTGCCGCGGACTCCATAACGGTAGCGCTCAAAATCACTGCAGTCAATTTCCATTACCTTACAAAACTCACCATTTTCAAACTTAAACAGCGTATAGACAAATTTATTTTCTTCATAATCTTCCATAGTAAATCCAAAAAGATTTTTCTTTGTGTCAATCAGCACTGCCTTATAATTGTAAAGCGCCTCAGAATAATCATACTCCTTTAGTTCCAACTTAGATTTCTCTTTCACATCAGCCGGGTTGGAAATATCGAACATGGACAGTTTCAGGCAATCTGTAATCCCGGTCTCCTCATCTGCTTCCATGCCAATCCCCAGCAGCAGATTATCTGCATAGAAATGGAGGTACTCAGAAAAGCCGCTGATTTTCAGCTCGCCCAGTATCTTAGGCTCCCTGGGGTTAGATAAATCTACAGAAAACAAGGGGTCTGTCTCCCGAAAAGTGACAAAATATCCAGTATTTCCCATAAATCGGGCAGAATACACACTCTCATCTTCGGCTAAATCCTCAATCCTGCCCACAGTCGTCAAGTCCGCATCCAACACATACAGACTGTTCGTTGTCCGAACTTCCATGTCATCATATCCAAGAAATTCCCCGCTGATGTCATCTATGATTTTTGTGATATTCTGGGATTCCACAGTAGTGACCAGACGCAGGTAACCTTGATATTCATTCATTGCCATATCATCCCTCAGGGTTCCCTTGACCGTGCCTTTCGCTTCCTTCCGCATTTTGCCGTCTTTGTAGGAATAACGGTATAAGGTTGTACTGTCTGACTTCTGCCCTTCCTCCTCATAAGAAATATACTGGGTATCCGCCACGTAAATATTGCCGGGGCTTACATAAAACCTGTCAGCAGAAGTGACTAGGGCGCGGGTATCGGTAAATTTATCCGGCTGTTCCATATCCACCGAGGCCATTACCAGATAAGAAGCCGCTTTACTTCCTCCAGGAAATGTAATCTTTTCCTCCGCAACCGGTTTGCCATCCAATATGGGCACATAAGCTCTCAAATCGTCTTCCTTCTGCGGCCTTTGAGTATCGCAGGAGGCAAAGAAATACAGATACCCCTCAGAGATTCTCGAAGACATATAGCTTCCTTTAACCGTAAATGTATGGTATTCCTGCGGATTGGCGCGGTCAGAAATATCATAGACGTAAATCTTGCTGTAGGCATAGCCGGACTCCCAGATTTCATCCTCCCCACCTGTTTCTGCGCCTGTTTCCGAGCCGGTTGCCCACCCCGGCTCTATGACTGCCAGCTTATCTTTCCAGACATACATATCCTGAACATTCTCAAAACTGCCGACCTGCGCCACTTCCTTTAATCCACCTTCCGTGTCGACAATCCTCACTGTTTGTTTGTAATCATTCTGCTTGTTGCCGGATACCCGGTAGAGATATCTGCCGTCATTTTTAATAATGTCTGCTTCCTCAACCGTCTCCTCCTGCTGATTGGTCTTACCATAATTCTCCTCTTCAGCAGTTTCACCAGCGCCAGCTTCAGTGCTTTCACCAGTCTCCACATCTGAAACGTCAGCGCTCACCTTATCAAAAACATCTGCAGCATCATCTGCATATTCCGTACCACCGGCTGTACCATCGGAAGCAGCCGCGTCTGCTGCAGCATCGTCTACCGCAGTCTCCGTTTTACTCTCAAGGTACGATTCCTTATAGCGTTCTTCCTGTTCCGTCCAGTATTTGTCAAAAGAGCGGTACAAACTGGCATATGTTGTCCCTTCCTTAAATTCATTCGCCTCCCCTTGATTAGATTCTGCCGCCATATCTGAATCTGTCATATCTGAATGCAATGTATCGGAAGCCGTATCACTTCCAGTATCAGATTTCATATATTTACCTGCCGCAAACAGCGCTACTGCCAGACATGCTGCTGCCGCAAAAGTTGTGTACAACCAGCCAATATGCTTCTTGGGTTTCTTATGATTGTCCGTCATATCCTGATTTGAATTAATATCTCGTCTTCCCATAGGCTCCTCCTTTCCATTATCACGTTGCTGCTTTAGCCATTCCTTCATACAGGCAGGCTGCAGACTCTGTGGAACCATTTCCTCTTCGGCGCTCATTTGCAGAAACTCCCTGATACTGTCTTCATCCAGTTTATGATTCATTTCGCCCTTATGCATCATCACACCTCCAACTTCTTTCTCATTTTTTGAAGCGCCCTTCGATACCGTGAACGGACGGTACTGTGGTTTTTATTGAGAATTCCGGCAATCTCTTCACTGGTATATCCGCCAAACACAGATAATGCCACAATAAGCCTCTCCTCTTCTTTTAATTCCCAAAATACCTGTTTCACTGCCGATGAGGTGGCAAAATCCGTTTCCTGAGATATGGAAACTTCTGCAATATCCTCCTCTACGCGAAACCATTCGCGCATTCTCCGCTTGCACCGGTTGACCAGAATCTGCATAATCCAGGATGAAAATTTATCTTTGTCCCTAAGCTGATAAAATTTCTCATATGCAGCCAACACCGTATCCTGCACGGCATCCTCCGCTTCCTGACGATTTCTCATATAATACAGAGCAGTTCGGTATAACTGCGGATAGACATTCTCATAATACTGCATGAACTCTTCCATATCATCCTCAACCTCCCTTTGAAATGCATTTCAATATATCAGAGTCTAATTTCTTGTAAAATGTTGCATTAATAAATAAAAAAGTGTCAAAGACACTTTTTTATAATATCTGTTCCTCTTTCTTTTTCAGGTCATTTACGCTAAATTTCCTGATGTTTTCCGCCAAATTATCCGACACCGCCCTGACCTGTTGCGTGGATTCTTTACATTCTGCCACAACCTCCTCAAATAAATCCATTGTCTGCAAAGCCTCCTGATTCAGGGAAAGAAGCATTCCCGCGGTCCGGCGGATTTTCTCCGTCTGTTCCTCAAGGGTCTTTGTTGTACTTAAGATAACGTCTACGCTGGCGTTTGCGTATTCTGCCAAATCATTGACAATAGTATTTATCTGTCCTGAAGATTTTTGGGATTGGTCTGCAAAACTTCTGATTTCCTCTGCCATTGCCATATAACCTTTGCCCAGTTCCCCAGCTCTTACCGCCTCTATACTTGCATTCAAGGCAAGCAGGTTTGCCTGGTTGGATGTTACAGCAGCGATATCCGCAATGGCATGAATCTGCTTGGCAGACTGGCTTGCCACATCCGTCTGTGCCCTCACATCAGCAATCGCTTTACCGCTACTTTCATTGGCTGCTGCCAGTTCCTTCACAATGCCCTCTGCCCTTTCCCTGTATTCTTTCAACTTATCTGCAGTCTGCGCCAAGATCTCTGTATTCTGCACAACCGCCTCAACCGCATGACTCATATCTATAATCTGGGTACCAATTTCCTGCGTTCCCTCCGATTGGAAAACCGTATTCATTCCGATAGAATTTACTTCTCTCCCCACCTGCCGCATGGATGTTTCCATATCTGCAAAAGAATTTGTCAAATCTTGGGAAACTTTTACCAGAGACCCTGTGGCAGCGCTCACACCGGTAATTATCTGCGCAAAGGAAACTACCATACGGTTTACGGAACGCATCACCTGCCCTATCTCATCATTGCGTTGTGACAGCTTGCTCTCTTTCAGGGAGAGCATTCTGTCTGCAAGCAGTTCCAGATTCCCCATAATGCTATGTATACGGCATAACAGCTGCCTCGTCATAACAATAATTACAGTCAGGACAATCACCAACACAATCACCAGGCATATTGTCCCCATAAACACAGACATGTTTCCGCCCGCTACAAGCCGCAGCACCACGTATGAGATGAATCCAGCCAGCACCAGCGGCATAGCCAGCACAATCAGCACCGTCAGTAACATTTTCCAGCTTTTTTGCTTTTTTTTCACAGCCAGTGCCTCCTTAAATTTAATTTTTAATTCTTATCTTTCAAATATACAATGCTTCACCTTGTTTATCACTTAAAAACTCCCAAAGAGAATAAATCTGCCCCAGATATTTTTCAACAAATTTCCTTGCAGCACTGGCATATCTCACTGCATCTTTTTCAATCTGCTTTCCATACTTTACTTCACAGTCCGCGATAAGCTGCTGGTAACTTTCCCAAAATTCCTGCAGCCCCTCCTTTTCCTTCTCCACGAGGCTGTCTATCCAAACATCAACATCTTTCGCGCTTTTCCTGCTTTCTTCCAGCATATGCCCTATCAGCTTAACCGGATTATTAGACAGGAAATAATTTAACTCTACCTTGGGCAGGTATTTTTGATGTTCCAGCATAGATTTCAGTTCTTCCAAACTCTTATTTCGGTAAACCACCGTGGAATAATCACTGAGCAGCAGCTCTAATTGGCGGTAACAGTCATAATCCAACGTAATTACTAATTTCCCACTATCGCTATCCAAAGTCAACTCATTACAGATATCAATATAATTTAATTTCTTGTTCTGGATTTGCGTGATTTTGCGAAACTGTTTACCACACTTACACAAATAGTCCCTCTTTTCATTCCTGCCCGGTACGACAATCCCTCCACATGCTGAACATTTGAGATAATTATGCGTCTCTCCGATAACTACAAGAAATCGCTGCCATTCCTGCAAATCATCAACAACCCGCAGAAGAAAAGATATCGGATCTAAACGGAATACCATACGGTTATTTTCGTCATAATGGTTTGTATGCTTATAGATGGCAACCGCCGCCATTTCCACAATACATCGTTTCTTGGGCGTCAGGCTATAGATACTGCCAGAAAAATAAAAATTCATCAGAAAGCTGATGGCTGACAGGCAGCCATGGTCATCCTTTTGGTATTTGTCCATAATTTCTCCGTTATCAACCGTCCGAAACAGCCAGCTATTATTTAAAAGCGCCTTAATCTCATGAAATACCGTCTTCACTGCTGGATTAACTATCCGGAAAAACGGTGTAAACTGATGAATCTGTTCCGCCATCCGAAAATAATATGCTAGGGGATATCCAATATCATGAAATAGTGCGCTTACAAAATAACTCTTATATACAATCTCCCGCACCATTTTTTGCCCATCTTCTGTATTTCTTGCATCTCCGCCACTTTCCGGCATTTCCTCTGAAACACTTGCCATGATATAATGTGCATATTCACCGCTTTCTTTCTGTATGCATTGGACAATACAGTCATCCAATTGGAACTCTTTTAAAAGCAAAAGACCTAAATAGGCATTACGGAACTGATGTTTGTAATGTTCCCGGATACGCTTAGGCATCCCTTGTGCAGAATGTTCCAGAAAAATCTCATTCTCAATCGCTGCATAATTATTAATCAGCAGCTGATCCATCCCTTCTATCCCTATATAATAGTTGAGGATTCCAAACGCATTCTCAATTAAGCAGACTTCCTCTTTTGCTTCTTCCTTGCTGTAAATTGCCTGCAGGCTCTTATAAATTCCTGCGATTGCTTCCGAGGTAAGCTGAAACCTTTCCCTTACATGCTCCTCCTGTCCTGCAATTTCAGAAAAAATATTTCCTGCCTTTTCCTGAAAATATTCATACATTTCCTTATCGTTTACTTTTATTCCCTTTTTCATTATTTACCTTTCCGATTCACACTCACATATTCGTCCCGATATTCCTGCTGCAACGCATAGAGACTTGTATCATTTATGAGAAATGTCTTATTATTAATTATATTTGCCCTCAGCTGTTTTTCCTCATACTGCTTATAACGAATTTTCACGCTGTTTTTAATATTATCTTCCTTCCCTTTGTCCCCTTTGTCTTTCAATTCCTCTAAAATCTCCTCTGCCGTTTCTTTCCAGTTGAATATAAAATCTGCGTTGTCTCTTGCTATCCCCCGGCAATTATACAGGTCATTGAGCACGATGTTCACTTCCCGCTCTTCCTTGTGCAGCACATCTGCATCCGCATTCAGGCAATTTATGGTTTTCTTAATCTGGGAAGAATCAAACGTCGTCACGTAAATCTCCTCCACCTTTAGTTTTCCCCTATCCCTAAGCCCATAAAAATCCCCAAGCAGACGCCGCTCCATCTCCGCCAGCCCCGGGGAACAGTCCAGCACAAACAGATTATTTTCTCCATCGGAAATGCATTTCTCTATAAAATCAAGCAAATCTTCCTCAAAAATAACGCTGCCGCTTTCCATATACTGCCTTAACCGTCCATGTACAAAATAGTCCTGCCTTAGTGCGGCAACCGGGTTTAACAAAACCGCATAAAACATGCAATCCTTTCTATCCTCGGGCATCTCCACCTCATTACATACGTTTTCATAATTTTCCGGTGAATAGTCATCAAAATAACGAAGCTTCTTTCCCTCCTGAAATAATATATAGGACATGCTTGTGCCCAGTCTGTCTATATCAATAAAAAATACTCGACTATAATCTTCTGTTCCTGCCAGGCTCATCTTCCAGTTATATACGCAATGGGATAGCGCAACTGACGTCTTTCCCGTCCCTCCTTTAAATGAATTTACCATGATAAGCTTATTATGTACTTCCTTACTCATTCCTCTCCTCCACTTTTGTATATAATTTGTGCATTTTATCCAGTGTTTCCTTATCTAAAAATTGGTACTGACGATTGGCATTTAAGGACTTCTTAAGCAGCCCAGGCTGATATATGCTCCGAAAACAGTTTACCATATACTCGTCCACACCCTTATGTTCTCGCAGGAAGTCCATCATGCTCTGGAATGCCAGGACTTCCACTACGCCAAATGGTTCTTTCCGTTTCCGGTCTTTTTCCAGCGCCATCAGAGGTTTCTCTGAATACTCCCATTCTCCCATCCCTATCTCAGACTGTTTGAGGTAATCAAGCAGCAAAGCAGACGGATAATTTTCTGCACTTTCATACAGCATGGTAATAAATTTTTTCTTAAACCCAAGGTCTACCGTAAATGATAAAATGTCTTCTGCAAGTACACGATAATGCACTCTGCGCTCACCGCCGTCCTCCCCAGGGTCCTCCACATAAACTTCATATTGGAAAATCAATTTTCCATCTTCAAACCGGATTGTCAAATAAGGTTCTTCCTTCACATCACCCATCCCATTTGTCACAGATTTCAGTTCAGAAATTCCCAGCAGTTCCTCCAGAAATGGTTTTAGCGCCACTGCCACAGCGGCTTCCCCCACTTCTTTCAGACATTTCTGATTGCTTTGCCTGTGAAAATTGACAACCAACATTTCTTTGCCTGACAACATACTCTTCCTCACCTGAAACTCTTGCAGATGGTATAAATGCTGCAAAAGGTCAGGGTTTGAAGAAAGCAACACGGCTGTAAGCTGGGGATGTTCCTCAATGGCCCTCCGTATCTGCACCAGCAGCGACTGTTTCAACTCACGCGTTTGCCAGCAGACCAGTTTTACCTCTTCCTCCGTCTGCATATGGTGTATCGTATCCCACAAAACCTCTAATTCACGGTTCCCGCCCTGTAATTCATTGCCCAGAAGTTTTTCCAGCTTTAGGTTTTCAAAACTGATTCTCAACCAATTTGCCTCACCTCTCCACGCCAGCAACCGCGGTTTCTGATACAGGACACCGCTATCCGCCAGAAAGAGCAAATCTGAATCCGCTATCATACGCTCCATATCATATTCCCCCTCCTGCATATACACTTCCCTGGCAAACCGAAACAGCATCTGCGGATGGTCCAAATCCATCTCCATTCTTGTCTGAAGCTGGTCTTTCAGTTCTTCCTCCCTGTCGCTGATGATATTCAATATCACTTTATGCAGCATACATGTATCGGATTCCGACAACTTTCTTAATTTCTTAATCAATGACATAATCTCGCTCATGTCATTGATATCTACGATTGTCACCCGGATTTCCGGCATAAATTTCTGCCGTTCAATGTAGTCCAGCAAGTCTTCATTTAACAGGCGGATATCCGTCAGGGAACCTGCCGTATGGCCCTTTACATTAGTGAACCGGAACTCTCCGTGCCACTTAGGGAAACCAGTATAATCCAGTTGGTACAATTCTTTCTCCCGCAGCAAATATTGAATGGGAAACTCCATTGTCTCTTTCGCCATCCAGGCAGTTACCGCCTCTTCCCGAAAATCATTTTTCCGAGAAGACAGCAGTTCCCTCTTTTCCTCGCAGCTCCTCTGCCGACATATATAGTAAAATCCTGCCAGCGGATGGTAAAAGGGCAACACATACTCCCCATCTTTCTCATAACAAAATATATTCTGCAGCTTTTCTAAGAATTTCGTGCCTACGCACAGATAAGCGATTCCGGCATCCGCCACACATTTCCCTAATATCCTTACATATTGTTCCACAAATTCTTTCTGTGTGTCGGCATAATGATACAGGTAGGCTGGCGTATACTTCCCTCCATGCTCCATGGCAGACTGAAAAGACTGCTGCAACGCTTTTAAATCAAGGACCAAAGCCTCCCTCTTGTCCCCCGGAAGCCCCAAAAGTTCCATTTCTTCCTTTAACTCCTGAAATGCCTCTTCTGTTTCCGCTGTCTCAGGATATTGAAATTGCTGCACACTGTCCAACAACAACTCTTTCTCCTCCCGCAAAAGAAAATTCTCCACTTCCTCCATACTTCCTTCGGGTTGTTCCTGCAGGGCATACTGGTAGGAATAATCGTATTTCTGTTCTTCCGTTTTCTCCTGCACGTTGTCAGTCCGTTTCGCACGGGATTCGCCCTGAAAAATATGTTTTTCCACAGTTTCATACGATACTGTCCGAAATACTTCCTGCAAATCATTTTTAGACAGGCAGCGGATAACTTTCTTCTTTTCTAAATCGCTAAACGGCACTTTGCCCTCTGCAATTCCTCTCATCAGCTTCTGCTCAACTACTAGGGCATCTGAATTGCGTATCATTTTCCGCAGCTTTGTTTTGGTGATTTTTTTAATGTCCTTTCCGTCAGACTTCCAGATATTTAACCGATATAGGTTTTCTAACGCTTTTTTCGCGCTGAATAATCCATCGTCGCCAATACAGAAACCCAAATATGACAGCAAATCTTTGACAGAAATCTGCTGGCTTTCCAACACTGTTTCCAACACTTTCCTGATACTTTCATCCAATTCCCTTGCAAAAGCCGTTTCCAGACACTGCCAAAGAACCTCTTTCTCTTCCGGAATGGCAGGATATTCCACAAAATCTTTCAGGGAATCAATCATCTTCACACTATCATTGGAAAACAGCACAATCTTTGAAACTGCCGGATTATTACGAAGCCCGACTGCCCGGGAATAATCCCTGCGCTCAAACCAGGCAGCTTTATACTCTCTTTCATTTTCACGAACAAATTCCTCTGCTAGTTCCCA
The DNA here is from genome assembly GCA_910585895.1 of uncultured Lachnospiraceae bacterium. Lineage (GTDB taxonomy): Bacteria > Bacillota > Clostridia > Lachnospirales > Lachnospiraceae > Petralouisia. The sequence continues at coordinate 45,827 of CAJUHY010000009.1, read as the reverse complement.
TTCGATATCCACAATTGCTATAAAATATTCCGCATTGCGCCCAACCAGACATTTGATATATTCCCGAATATATCTGCCAAACCATTTCTTTATATCCTTATCATTTATCTTGCTCATAACAACGTAAATTCCCCTTTCTCTTCCGGCAACGTAACTACATACCCGCTGTCAGAGAGCCGAATCAGGCAATTAATTTCATCCAGATTGTCCAACAATGCCTGTTCATTCTGCCTGAACTCTTGAAACGGAACTTTAATATGCATCTTCTTCAATATCTGATCCATTTGTTCTGTTTTCTGAATGCAAATCCCATACCTCTCCTGCAAATACAAAAGAAAATTGTCCAGATATGCGTAAGTCCTATCCTCTTTTGCCAGGTACATCCTCACATAAAATTCCAACAATGACGGAGACATCGCGAAAAACTTATGTTTGGAAGAACTCTTAGGAAATATAAAATCGATATCCTTCCCACAAGTAGGCAGCGTGGAAGATATTTTAGTCAGAACATTTCCCCCTCCAGCTTTACTTACATCAATATAGTACATGACAAATTCATCTACTGTATACTCCCCAATCTGCCCCTCCTTGGAGAGGTCGAACACTTTCCGCACCGACTTATACAAAGACTCTTTTTTAGAATACTTTGAATTAAAAATCCGTAAAACAAACTTATCAAAAAGTTCTCCAGGTTCCTTGTTTATCACCTGAATGCCCCCCGGTCCCGCTAATAACTTTATCTTACCGTCTTTCCCTACTTCCGTTTCCAGGCGCTGAATATAAAATTCCTTTAATTCTTTTTGGAAAACAGCACGGATATCGGCATAATTCTGCACACAGGCACGATGATATGCTCCACCATCCAGAAAATGGCTAGTGGCAGACCCCTGGCACAGCATTTTACCACGGTTTGCACCGCTGACCTTATTGACTATAAACTGTATGACATAACTATTCAGCAATGTTGCCAGATAATCATACCGCTTATAAAAATCCAGATTCAGGAAAAATTCATGTGTTAAAAGCGTATTAAGGTCGGCCTCAAAGTTATTGCAAACCTTTTTGTAATGACTCTTCTTTAGCATCTCGAACTCTTCACTATTTTTTCCGGCTTTCTTCTTATATTCTCTCTGAAACGCTTCCCCGCACATAGCGCTCAACAGGTAGCTGACGCCCTCGTTCCTGCCATATAGATACTGAAACAGCTGTTCCTGCAATTTTCGGTATTTTTTCTCCTGCTCCATACCAGGTATCATATGATAAAGAAGATGACGGAGCCTATAACCTGCACCGCGCAGCATCCACGGCTTTATTGGAAAATAAAAATGCTTTCCCTCATAATTAGACTTGATTAAATCCTCGCCTGCAAACCTTTGGAAAAATATATTAAACGATTCCGCTAACTGCTTTTTTTTCTGCTCATCCCCCTCTTCACAGTGAAATACTCCTGCTTGGTAAAAATAATCATAAGAATACTGCTTGGTCTGCTCTTCTATTTTCGTTATAAAAAACTCAGACAAAAAATTATTTGCCAACAGAAATTTCGGAGTCTCCGGTCCCGACACCCCTATATAAACTGCTGGACTGTTTTCTTTCGTTTCTGATGTTCCTCCCATCCCTATCCCTCTCTCTTTATCTTAACTGCTTTATTTTTTCCAGAAAACACAGACTTTTTCCCCGGAAGCTGTAATGAAATATCGCATAAATTGCCCTGTTCCTTATTATTAAACCTCACCGTCATTTTCTCGTAAGCGCCTTTTTTCTTTTTGAGAATCTTTCGGAAAAAGGTATTGATTGTATACTCCTCAATCGATTTGCTGCTATGGCTCAGATAATAATAATCGTCCGCCATCATAAGGTAACGGAACAGTCGGTAATTTATCACCAGCGTGATAGCGTCTATCTCCCCATCTTCTTCCTCATAGACATAACTCATGGCAAAGCGATTCCGCTCTTCTGGGCTGTGCTCTTCCTTATCCGGGCATTGGAAGTCCAGCCCATATCTGTGCCAGATAATCTCGATATCACCCAACTCAAACTCCGTCTGAATATCATCCCCCAACATGGCGGGCGTGTCCACAACTTTCATAGACAAATCGCTCTGCCCCTTTCGCGTAAGCCGCAGCAACCCTCTCTTGAGACGGTATAATTCCCCTTCCTGAATCATCTCCGACTCTATGTATGGTTCCTCCTGAAAGCGTCTGATTACCCGCTGAAACTCTGCCAAGTAATCTACCGCCAACAATTGATACTTGTGTTCAGGCTCTGTAAAAAAACGCAGCCTTTTTTCCCGTCTGCACATAGAGACAGATACATAATTCCTTTCCTCAGTTTCCGCATTACAGTACGCAGGATCCATATGCCTGACATTCATCAACACCTTATCATAGTTTTTATTCGGAGCAAAGATGCCCTCATAACTGCAATCTGCTGCATCCGCCTTTTTCACTCGTTCCTCACAGGATTCCCCGAAAGTTACTATATAAGCAAGCAGTGACAATAATTCCCGGAACGTGATATGTTCCCCGATAAGGCTGACAGCATCACACAGCACCCTGATACTTTCTATACCTTTCTGAGATTGAAGAAAATCCACATTTTCCTGAAACATACACTTCTCACAATGACTGCATGTGGTATCTGCACAAGGCTGATTGTCATACGCCAAAAAAGCCTGCACAATCTGTGCAAACACTTCCTTATCCCAAGCAAGATTCCTTTTCTCAAAGTTAATAATCTTGACCCGGTCATTCTTCCTGCTCAGCTTGTCCATCAGAGATTCCTGATACTGCAAAACTGTTCTTGTAAAAATTCCCACATTGGCAGCAATAATAATATGATCCTGCGATTCCCCTTCTACAACTCCGGCGATTCTCTTTATAATCTCTTGCTTCTCGCCCTCTGATACGGCGGAAAAATCAGGATAAATTTTAAAACCATATTTGTCCAGCTCTGACCGCAAGGTGCGTATCAGGCGGGATTTGCCATCGCCTGCCTCTCCCGTTAATAAAATAAACTGCAAATTGCCAAGAGTCTCGCGAATCTCCTTTTCTTCCGGCAGCACAACCTGAAAATTCTGATCTGACCTTCGTTCATCCATCATGTTTACATGTCCCTGGTAGACAGAACAATATTTCAGCAATTCCCTTACTTTATCTTTTATGTTCATCCGTTTCTCCCATATGAATTATCTTTCTTCCACTCCATTATATTTCAAATACAAATTTGTGTAAATACAAAATTGAAGAGCCGCTTGAAAAACAAGCGACTCTCGTGTATAATCTACTTAGAAGTAATCGGAAATAGATTTCCGATTGCCCTCAGTAGTAATAATTACTTAAAATAAGCATCCTACACTTTGGGCGGTAGAGGATGCTTATTTCTTTTTATGATTGTCTATGTAAGACAGTGCCGCAAATAACACAAGTAATAATGTAAGAACTTCCATTATACTCATAGGGGCATCACCCTCTCCCGTTGTACTAGAGGGCATCAGAAAATCACATCCCGCTTTCCTTTCAACTATACAAATTTATTATATCATACTATAAAGGTACGTTCAACAATAACTGCTCCGCCAACTACCGTATCTCCCTCATAGAATACCACCGCCTGCCCCGGCGTGATGGCGCGTACCGGCTCATGAAAACGGCAAATGACCCTGTCGTTATCTATCTTGCTGATAGTACAGGGCGCTCCCTGATGGTTATAGCGGATTTTAGCGGTTACCTCCAGCTCCCCCTGCAAATCAGGAATCGACATAAAATTCAAATGTTCCGCATAGACGGTATCCCCAAACACTTCCTCATTGTTGCCCAGCACGACCTCATTTGTATCCGGGCGTATTTCCGTGACAAACACAGGACTTCCCAAAGCGATGCCCAAACCTTTGCGCTGCCCGATTGTGTAATGGGTAATCCCCTTATGCTGCCCTAAGACCTGACCCGCTGCCGTCACAAAATTCCCTGCCGGGGGAACTTTCCCTTGCGCCTCCCGCTCAATAAATGCGGCATAATCATGGTCGGGAATAAAGCAGATTTCCTGACTGTCGGGCTTATCCGCTGTCCGCAGGCCAATCTTTTCTGCCAAAGCACGAATTTCTTCTTTCGTATAATCACCTACCGGCATCAGCGTATGCGCAAGCTGATGCTGTGTCAGATTATATAAAGCATACGTCTGGTCTTTTGCAGACGTGGCAGACTTGCGCAGCGCATATCTGCCGTTTGCCAGCTGCACAATCCGGGCATAATGCCCGGTAGCAATATAATCCGCGCCGATATCCATGCTGCGTTTTAACAGGGATTCCCATTTTACATAACGGTTGCAGGCAATGCAGGGATTTGGCGTACGCCCACGCAGATATTCTTCTACAAAATAATCGATAACCTGTTTCTTAAACTCAGTTTTAAAATTCATGACATAATAAGGAATGCCAAGCATTTGTGCAACACGCCTGGCATCATCAACGGCCGACAGCCCACAGCAGCCACCGTTTTCCTCCATTACAGATTCTTCTTCATCCTGCCAAATCTGCATAGTGACGCCGATTACCTCGTATCCCTGCTCTTTTAAGAGCCAGGCTGCCACCGAGGAATCCACGCCACCTGACATTCCTACTACTACCTTTTTCTTTTTCATGATTTTTCTTTATTGGCCCCGATATGAGACATCAGGACTCTCTCCAAATTCTGTTTACTTCTTTGACCCCGATAAGAGACATCAGGACTCTCCCCAACTTCTGTTTACTTCTTTGACCCCGATAAGAGACATCAGGACTCTCCCCAACTTCGTTTGGTCCCCCCTCATGTCATATGGTCCCCCCTCATGTCATTTAGTAATCTTCCTCTTCCTCTTCTTCACTGATATCATCCTTAGGCTTTTCGAGTCCCTCAATCTTTATGTTGTTCTTCTGTGCATAATCCCAGAGAGCTGCATGGATTGCCTCCTCCGCCAACAGGGAACAGTGAACCTTGACGGGCGGAAGTCCATCTAATGCCTCCATCACGGCTTTGTTGGTGACCTTAAGCGCTTCCTGCACGGTCTTACCTTTGACCAGTTCCGTTGCCATGGAACTGGTTGCCACGGCTGCGCCGCAGCCAAAAGTCTTAAATTTTACATCCTGAATGATTCCATCCTCATCAATATCCAGAAAAATACGCATAATATCGCCGCATTTCGCATTTCCCACCGTACCAACGCCGCTGGCATTTTCAATCTCCCCTACATTTCTCGGATTTTTAAAATGGTCCATTACTTTTTCACTGTACATTTGTCTTCCTCCAGATTTTTATAAAATAAGTAATCAATTATCACACCGTATACTATTTTTGCTTTTTCATGTAATCCTCATACAGGGGCGACATCTCCCGCAGCTGGGTAACAATCTCTTTGATGGCATCCACGGTATAATCAATATCTTCTAAGGTCGTATCTTCCCCTAATGTCAGGCGCAGAGAACCATGGGCAATCTCATGCGGCAGACCAATGGCAAGCAGTACATGGGATGGGTCCAAAGAGCCGGACGTACAGGCAGAACCGGAGGATCCGCAGATTCCTTTCATATCCAGCATAATCAACAAAGATTCTCCCTCCACAAATTGAAAACAGAGGTTCACATTATTGGGAAGCCGATTCGTCCTGTCCCCGTTAACCCTGGTAAAAGGAATTTCTTTCAAAACACGTTCCATGAGATGGTCACGCAGCTTTCGCTCCTTCGCTGTGCGCTCCTCCATTGCGGCAAGGGCAAGTTCTGCTGCTTTGCCAAAACCGACAATCCCGGGAACATTTTCCGTACCTGCGCGTCGTTTTCTCTCCTGCGCGCCTCCGTGCAGGAAGGAACGGATTTTCACACCTTTGCGGATATAAAGAAAACCGATGCCTTTCGGTCCATTCAGTTTATGCCCGCTGCTGCTCAGCATATCAATATTCAGCTCATCTACATTGATGGGCAGCTGCCCAAATGCCTGGACGGCGTCTGTGTGAAACAGTATGCCATGTTCTCTGGCGATTTTTCCAATCTCCGCCACTGGCTCAATTGTACCAATCTCATTGTTGGCAAACATAATGGAAATGAGAATTGTATCGGGACGGATAGCCTTTTTCAGTTCATCCAGCTTTACAACGCCAAATTCATCCACATCCAGGTAAGTCACCTCAAAACCGTTCTTCTCCAACCACTCGCAGGTATGGAGAATTGCATGGTGCTCAATCTTGCTGGTAATGATGTGTTGCCCTTTGTCTTTATATGCCTCCGCCGTAGCTTTCAGCGCCCAGTTGTCAGACTCGCTTCCGCCTGCCGTAAAATAAATCTCATTATCTTTCGCCCCAATGGCATTTGCGATTGTCTCCCGTGCCGCGGTAACTGCTTCCTTGCTCTTTGCCCCGAACTCATAAACGGTGGAAGCGTTTCCATATAACTCGCTGAAATAGGGAAGCATCGCCTCCACAACCTCCGGCGCAGTCCTGGTTGTTGCCGCATTATCCAAATATATCATTTTTTTCATACTTTTACACCTCTGTTATTGAATTGTTTTGCTCTCTCGCACAAGCTCACCAATATAAATGCTGTCCACAGTATCATTGATGCTGTCATTAATCCGTTTCCAGACTATTTTACTGACACACTGCGAAGACCCATTGCAATGTGTCTTACCGTCATTATCAATCCCCGCGCACTCCACCGGGGTAAGGTCACCTTCCAATGCCCTCAGCACATCCCCCACAGAAATCTCATCCGCAGGCATCGCGAGACTATAACCGCCGTTAACGCCGCGAACGCTCTTTACCAGCCCGGCTCTTTTCAGCTTCGCCATCAGCTGTTCCAGATAACTGACAGAAATCTCCTGCCGCTGCGCAATACTCGCCAATGAAACTGGCTGGCTTTCCCCACAGACTGCCAAATCGATAAAAGCCCTCAGTCCATATCTTCCTTTTGTAGATAACTTCAAGTTCCCACCTTCCATTTCAATATCCGAGTATTTTAGTCGGATTTTATTACAAACGCATAGTATCATGCTTTTATTCTGCTGTCAAGTTAAAATTTTATGCATGAGGGGTTTTTTCTGCACATATGTTTAAAATAACCCTTTTGATTATTTTGGAGCTATTATGAAAACTGAATCCCTACGCAGGCATCCGCTGATTGCCGGCACGATGCTCTTAACCATCTCAGGAGTACTCTCCCGGGTCATTGGCTTTTTCTATAGAATATTCCTTTCACAGAGAATTGGTGCTGAGGGGATGGGTATCTATCAGCTTACCATACCCATTTACATACTTACCATCTCCCTGACTTCCTCCGCCATACAGACTGCTATTTCGCGCTTTGTTGCCCAAGCTGCCGTTTCTTCTGCAGCAAACTGCCATACTTCCTCCGACGGCGGCGCACGTTTCGGCAGCAAGCCCTCAGCAAGCCCCTACTGCAATGAAAGCTGTTACCTTGGCGCCGGATTAATTATCTCGCTGACAATTTCCTTCCTCTGTACAGTATTCCTGTACCAGTTTGCCGAGCCAATTGCCGTACATTTTCTGGAAGAACCACGATGTGCCTCCTTGTTGCAGATTATCGCCCTCTCCATTCCTTTTGGAGCGATTCATTCCTGCATCAATGGGTATTTCTATGGTCTGAAAAAAACCTTTGTCCCCGCCAGTTCCCAGCTTGTCGAGCAGCTTGTGCGCGTACTGACTGTCTGGCTTTTCTTTGAAATTTCTATGGAAAAATACCAAGCCATTTCCCTGAATCTGGTGGTCTGGGGACTGGTCGCCGGAGAGGCCGCTGCCGTACTGTTTTCCATCAGCTTTGTGCGGCTGAAAAAAAGCCGCGGCAGCCGCATTCAGGCAATTGGGCAGATTTTCTTCCTCTCCCTGCCTCTGACTGCCAACCGGGTTATGGTAAATCTCCTGCAAAGCTTAGAGGCTGTGATGCTCCCGGGACAGCTAAGACTGTACGGCTATTCTCCATCGGAGGCCCTGAGTGTATATGGCATCCTCACCGGAATGGCGCTGCCTATGGTCCTCTTTCCCTCTGTACTGACAAACTCTGTCTCTGTCATGCTGCTTCCGCTGATTGCGGAAGCACAGGAAAAACAAGAAAAACGCTATATCATAAAAGCTATTAAGAAAACATGTTTTTACAGCCTTCTTCTGGGATTCCTCTGCACTGCCATGTTTTTGGTTTTGGGACGATGGATGGGTTCTGCGTTATTCTCCAATGAACTTGCTGGAACTTTCATCGTAACCTTAGGCTGGATTTGCCCTTTCCTCTATCTGTCTACTACACTGCACAGCATTTTAAATGGACTCGGCAAAACCACCTCCACATTCTTTTTAAATATCCTGGGGCTCAGCATCCGCATCGCCTTCGTGCTGTTTGTGATTCCCATTGCCGGAATTAAGGGTTACTTATGGGGAACATTGCTCAGCCAGATTACCATGGCGGCTGGCGCGCTGCTGATGCTCTTCATCCGCTCCGGCTCAGCCAAAAAACAGAACAGCAGATTTTTCTGATACCTGAAAATCTGCTGCTCTGTCTTAAATTCCCTCTATCTATGATTCCGATGGTGTTCCAAATGAAAGCATATCACCCAAAAATTATACAGCTTCCAGCTCCTTTTTCACGCTCTTCCTGCGCTTCACCTTAGCCTGATACAGCAATTCATCCGATTTCTGAATCAGTTCATTGAGATCTGTCTCCTGGCAACAGCAAAACTCATAGATTCCAATCGAAATCTCTACGTAATAGGGCTTCATGCTGGAACGGTTAAAACGCTCACTGACAATCTTAAGCCCATCCATCGTTGCATTCTTAAAATCATTTTTGTCCGAAAATACCAGAGAAATAAATTCATCTCCGCCAATCCGCGCTGTGATGGCATCGGGCGGCAATATTTCCCGAAGCTGGTTTGCCACGCCGCGGATTGCAAAGTCCCCGGCAGTATGCCCATAACAGTCGTTAATTTCTTTTAAATGGTCCAGGTCACCAAATATCAAATACGCTTTCTTGCCCACCCCCTGCTGGCAGCAGCGAATAGAACGCTCCATAAATCCCCGGCGGTTCAAAAGCTGTGTCAATTCATCGTACTCTGAGACAAAACTTAATATATCATTCTGCTCCTGAATCGTCCGCAGCGATTTCTGCAGTTCCCTCTGGGATTCTTTCTCCATCTGATTCAACTCCAGGAACCGCAGCAGCGGTCCTACCTGCAGGCTGCAGAGCTGCAGAAACGGAATATCTTCCTGGGCAGCCTCACAAAGCATCATGCCATACTGCTTGTCACCGGAAAACAGCACGACTGCTGTCAATGCCATTGGGTCATCGGAACTGATAAAAGAAGCAAATCCATTATCCATCGTCACACAGGGACGCTCTTCTTTCTCATAACAGACCATTTCCTCTCCCAGAAACCAGGAACACAGATAAATTTCCTTCGGAAAAAATGGAGACATTCCTCCCCTATGGATAATTGGTTTGTCGTACAGATAAATATAGCAGCTCCTGACCTTCATAATCTGAAAACGTTTCATAATATACACAAGCGCTTTGGAAAATCCATCCTCGCTCGTTATGCCCGACAAATCCTGAATCAATGTGGGTACAAACCAGTTCTTGCGGTTGGAGTCTATTACTTCTTCTTCCAATTTTGAAACATTTGCAAAATGAATATACTGCCTGGTTGCATCCAATACCATGGAAAGCTGCTCCTGCTCTCTGGCGCTCTCCGCATTGCCGATAAGCACCTGCATGAGATTTGTCAGATTCTCCAATAGCAGAGAAATTGACATATGGTCATAATCAGTAAGTTCCTGAAGAATGTCCATAAGATATTCCAAATTGACAGTCTCTTCGTTCTGACAGCAGATAGTGCTGTTAATATGGTTGAAATAATCCAAAATCAACCCCGAATAACGGTTGCGCTCCTCCTGATAAGGAATAGACGACAGTAATTCCGTAGATATTGTTCCCATCGCCTTGATAATATATTGTTCCTTTTGCGCATGGTCCGCAAAAATAAGGGACTGTTTCTTCCCATAATCACATCCGCAGGATGCCCTGATATGTACATCTACCGGCAGACGCTGCTCAAACATCACCCGCTTTTCACACAGCGTGATGGCATTCTTAAGCGCCAGGTGGCTGAACTTAAACCCATTCTGGGAGACACTCGTCAAAAGAGGATCCATCGTCCGCGCAAGTTCCACATCATCAAAACCAGTGACCGCAATATCCTTACCTACTCGCAGGCTCCTCGCAAAACACACCTGATAACAGCATTTTGCCATATTATCATTGGCACAGATAATAGCCTCAATCCCCGGATTATTATCCAGAAGATACTTCACCTGCTCCTTCACATGCACAGAATAATCTCCATAGGCAATCATCGTATCACTGACTGGCAGGCCATGTTCCTCCATTACGTCGCAATAAGCCTGAAGTCTTTCCACCGCATCCATGTTGGTCTTCGGACCGCTCAGAAAAGCAACCTTCCGATATCCATGGTCCACCACCAAATGCTCAATACAAGCGCACATTCCCTTATAATTATCCGACATCATATAGGGGGCCTCAAACCCTTCTAACTTCTCTCCAATCAAAAGATAAGGAATATCGACATACTGATTTAGAAATGCCTCTTTTTCCTCGCGTGTCCGATAATAAGAAAGCGCTGCATAAGAGATAATCATGGCGTCCGGCTTCGTAAAATGCGCATAGGCATAAGCTGTGTCAAACTGATAACTGTAATCTTCCTCCGAATCTGTTGCAAACACATCCAAACAATATTGCGGGATGCGGGGCCCCATTAAGTAAACAATATTCACGTCTTCTTTCTGCGCGCACGTATAAAAGCCTCTCAGAAGCTCTCCCGAATAGTCAGACTGCATATCGCCCAACATAATCGCAATTGTGTATCGTTTTTTCTGTTCCTCCCTCATAGCAGCAATCCTTTCCCAGCAAACCCTTCCCAAATCTATAATTACTTTTATTTTATACTTATTTTCTGTTCATTACAAGTTGTTCCTTTTGTATAATTTTTACGAAATCTAACGTGAAAAAATAGCAATATTTGCCATACTTTTCGACATAAACTCTTAGATTACCACATCTATCCATAACAAAAGGAAACGCTGTCTCTTATGTAAACAGCTAAAATTTCCGAAACTTATTGACGTCCTCCACCAACTCTTTGATACAGCGAATCTGATTATCAAAAATTCCGGCTTTGTAGAGATTAATTAAAATCATGCCCACCGGCACAGCAATAATCATGCCGATTACACTGCTGATTTTGTAACCGATATACATAAAAATCAACGTTGCCAGCGGATTCATACCGATACTGTCGCCGACAATCTTAGGCTGAATCACCTGACGCACCACCTGGGTAACTGCATAGAGAATGACGAGCCCTACTGCAATCTCATAATCGGCAGAGAGAATTTTTATCACCGCCCAGGGAATCAGCACCGTACCTGTACCGAAAAATGGCAGGGCATCTAAAAAGGCTACTAAAAAGGCTACTAAGGGCGCATAACCAACTCTCATTATCAATAAACCTACCACCAGAATTACATAGACTACGCCCATAATTTTAAATTGTGCTTTAAAATAACCGCCCACAGCATGTTTGAGGTCCGTAATCACCCCAGACACCCGGTCCCATATTTCTCCGGATACATATTTTTTCAGTCCCTGCAGAATCTCCTGCCGTTCCGCAGTAAAAAAATAAGCGGAAAGAAGGCACATGATAATTGCTATCAAAGTCCCGGGCACGTTCTTGGCAAAATTTCCCACCGCCCCAACGGTCGGTTCTCCGATTGTCTGCACCAACCCGCTCAGATAGCCAGAAAGATTGGACGTCACCTGCATCAGGTTTTTCTGGGTATCTTTGGGAAGTCTGTTATAGACAATCTGCAGATTTTCCCCAATTTCCTGGAAATCCTTCTGCCAGTTTTCATAAATCTGCGGAAGATTCTCTATCAGATTGCCGGTCTCCGCCACCAGCTTGCTGACACCAAGATATCCAAGCAGTATAACAACCGCAAGAACAGCAATAATAATCATCATAGAACCGTGTTTACGCACAATCTTTAATCTTTTCTCCAGAAAACGGACCAACGGATTGGCAATCATAGAGATAATCCAGCCAACCACAAACGGCATGAAAAATGCAATCAGCCTGGGAAAAATTACACACAGAAATACGATTGTAAGCGCTGCAACCAAAAGATTCATCAGAATCTTCAAATACTTTGTAGATTGTTTCAAATAACAACACCTCCTACTGACTCTCATTGATACATACTACAGTCCCCCTCCATGCCGCAGCAAAAGCGTTAGACATTGTTGCGGCTTCCCCACCAATAGGTGGCAAAATAGATAATAGAGGCAAGGATGGCGATGGTAGGTCCCGTCGCCACATTGACATAATAGGAAATCACCAGACCCACAATACCTGAGAATACGGAGAACAATATTGCAAAGAAATGATATTCCCGCATATTTTCAGAGAGATTTCTTGCCGCTGCCGCCGGTAGGATTAAAAGTGCATTGATTATGAGAATTCCGACCCATTTAATGGACACCATCACAATCAGCGCTACCAAAACGGCAAAAAGATTTTCCATCCAGCCTGCAGAAATATGAAGGCTTTTTGCCAACGCCCGATTAAGGCTCACCGCCAGCAGCTTATTAAAGCCAAATATCCAAAACACCAGCGTAACCACGAGGATTATAAAGAGATACACAATCTCCTGCGGTGTAATGCTCAAAATATCGCCCACCAGCAATCCGGAATACCTGCTGAAATTGCCCCCCTGAGACAAAATGGCAAGTCCCAAGGCAATGCTGCAGGAAGAGAACACAGAAATCACTGTGTCTGTAGCAGAGGAAACTTTACTGCTGATTAGATTCAAAAGCAAAGCGAACACAATGGCAAACGCCACCATGGATACGCTGGTATTATTCACGCCAAGCGCCACGCCCACAGCAATTCCGGTCAAGGCCGAATGCCCAAGGGCATCGGAAAAAAACGCCATCTTCCGGTTGACAATCATCGTCCCCATCAAGCCGAACAGCGGCGTAATAATCAAAACTGCCAAGAACGCATATCTCATAAAATCATACTGCAGCCAGGAGAAAAAATCCATCTATGTTTCCTCCTTTCCGCTTCCAAAAACCTGAGCAAATTCGGAGCTTTGAAAAACCTCGCGCACACTTCCCTGTCTACGTACGCTCCCATCCAAAAGCACTACTTTATCTGCGTACTGCCTGACATAATCTAAATCGTGGGAAATGAGGATAATTGCCAGATCATAATTCTCCTTCAAGCGATAAATTGTCCTGTAAAACAGTTCCATTCCGTTCTTATCAATCCCGGAAACAGGTTCATCCAACAGCAGCAGATTGGGAGAATTTAATAAAGCCATTGACAACAGTACCCGCTGCTGCTCTCCGCCAGACAAATTGCAGACCTGTTTGTCCATCAGATAGCTTACCTCAAAAATCTCCAAATGCTCTTCGATCTGTCGGCGGATTTTTTTACCCCGCTTCAGAAAAACCGGCACATTACTCTGGTAAGAAGCAATCATATCATACACACTGACCGGGGTCTGTTTTTCCACATTCATGGACTGCGGCACATAACCAATTTTCAGCTTTTGTATCCGCCCATTCTCCCGATCTTTAAATTCGATATTGCCGGTATGGGGAATATCTCCTAATATGGCTCGAATCAGCGTGGATTTCCCGGCGCCGTTACGCCCGATAACCACATTCAGACTGCCGCAATGAATGTGAAGATTAATATCTTTTAGAATCTCCTGCCCGCCCAAAGCAACGCCAAGATGATTGATTTTGATACAATGCAGCCCACAGGGCACAATAATTTTCCGCAAATATATTTCCTTCTTCCTAAATTCAAACTACTCCCCAAAAACCTGCTTTAAGGTTTCAATATTCTGCTGCATAGCCTGCAGGTAACTGTCGATCTGGTAATCACCGCGTACCAGAGTATCCAGATAACAGACCTTTGCCTGTGTCTCTGCTTCCACGGTATCCCCCATGTCCCTGCCATACAATTCTTCGGCAAAGACCACGGACACCTGGTTCTCTGAGATTTCACGCATGACATCCGCCACCTCCCAGGCGCTGACCTGACGCTCTTCGTCCAAATCCAGACAATACACGGCATCCATACCCAGTTCTTCCACGACATACTCATATGCCTCATGGAAAATCACCGCCGGCTTTGCGGATGTAACCTCGCGAAGCTCCTCCAGCTCCTCCGTCAGCAATTGAATCTTCTCGCCATACCGCTCGGCATTCTCCTGATAAATATGTGCATGAACAGGATCTGCTTCCATAAATGCTTCCGCAATATTTTCTACCATAAGTTTATAACGCCTGGTATCCATCCAGACATGGGCATTTTCCTCCTGCATATCTGTTCCCTCAGAAGTTTCCACAATCGCAAGAGCAGGACAGGACTGCCCGACTCTGGCAAGAAAATTCTCTATCCCACCGCCGTTCACCAGAAACAAATCAGCCCCGGACAGCAAAATCATGTCCTGCGGCGTAAGCTGATAATCATGCAGACATCCTGTCTGCGGCTCACTGAGATTCTCCACAACAATGCCCGGGCTGTCTTTCGCCACATTACAGGCGGCAATATAAATCGGGTAGAAAGAAGTTACCACACAAATTTCCTGCCCCTTTTGCCGCTGTGCCTCCATATTTACATATACTTTTGTAAAAATACCGCCTGCCAGTGCAATGGCAAGCAGCATCACAGATACAAACAGGTATTTATTTCTTCCCATGATTCCCTCCCTGGGAATTCTCCTCCGGCTCCTCCAGTCCCAGCAGTTCATCCACCAGGTTCCAGATTTCCTCCCTTCCCTGTTTCGTCAGGGCAGAATAAGGAAGCACTGCCGTCCCAGGCTTCACATTCAGCCCGGTTTTTATCATCTTCACATGTTGCGCCGTCTGACTGCGCTTAATCTTATCCAGCTTCGTGGCAATGATAATCGGTTCATATCCCTGATAGACAATCCATTCATACATCTGTTTATCATTCGCAGAAGGTTCATGGCGTATATCAACCAGCAAAAATACTGCCTGCAGCTGCCTTGAATTATGAAGGTAATTCTCAATCATCTTCCCCCATTTTTCCTTCTCTTTAACATTGGCTTTGGCATAGCCGTATCCTGGAAGATCTACCAGATACAAACAGTTATTGATATTATAATAATTAAGCGTCTGGGTCTTTCCGGGCTGTGAAGAGGTGCGAGCCAGCGACTTGCGGTTCATCAGCCCATTAATCAGAGAAGATTTCCCGACATTGGATTTGCCCGCAAAAGCAATTTCCGGCTTATCCGTATCTGGAAGTTTGCTGGTAACGCCGCAGACAAGTTCTAATTCCACCGTTTTAATTACCATAAAGTTACTCCTTCACCAATGCTGTCTCTAACACCTGTTGCATATTTTCTACAAACACGATTTCCAGACCTTTTTTAATTTCCTGGGAAATCTCTTCTACATCCGGTTCATTCTTCCTGGGTACGCAGATAGTCTTAATCCCCGCATTCTTTGCCGCGAGAATCTTCTCTTTCAGTCCGCCGATGGGCAGTACTCTGCCGCGAAGCGTAATCTCTCCCGTCATCGCCACATCCTTGCGCACTTTCCTTTTCGTAATTGCAGAAAGCATGGCTGTGGCCATCGTAATTCCGGCGGAAGGTCCATCCTTAGGCACCGCCCCCTCCGGGATATGAATGTGAATATCGTATTCCTTAAAAAATTCTTTGTCTATCTGATACTTTTCACTGACAGAACGGATGTAGCTGATCCCCGCCTGAGCAGACTCCTTCATTACATCCCCCAGCTGCCCCGTCAGCTGGAATTCTCCTTTACCCGGCATAATATTGACTTCTATCTGCAAGGTATCCCCGCCCACGCTTGTCCAGGCAAGGCCGCGGACAATACCAACCTCATCGCTCTCATTAATTATATCATAATTATATTTTTCTTTTCCAAGCAGTTTTTCCACTCTATTTTCTGTAACTTTAATGACTTTTTTCTTTTTCTCGTTTTGTTTCTTCCGGTCTCTCTTTGATTCCTTCTGTCCTTCGGGAAACTCCTCATTATATAGTTCACGCGCTGCTTTGCGGCAAATTTCACCAATTTTCCGTTCCAGATTACGCACACCCGCCTCTCTGGTATAACCGCGGATTAACTTCTCCAGGGCACGGTCACTGATGGACAGCTGACCCGGTTTAAGCCCGTTTTTCTCCATCTGCTTGGCAATCAGGTGTTCTCTGGCAATATGCGCTTTCTCATTTTCCGTATAACTGCTGACCTCTATAATTTCCATGCGGTCCAACAATGGACGCTGAATATCCTGCAGGGAATTCGCCGTTGCTATAAATAGCACCTCCGATAAATCAAGAGGCAGTTCCACATAATGGTCGCGGAACTTACTGTTCTGTTCACTGTCCAGCACCTCCAGCAATGCAGATGCCGTATCACCTTTGTAATCGCTGCTGATTTTGTCTATCTCATCCAGAAGCATCAGAGGGTTTTTCACGCCCGAATTCTTCAGTCCATTGGCAATGCGCCCAGGCATAGCTCCCACATATGTCTTTCTGTGACCGCGGATTTCAGCCTCATCGCGGACGCCGCCCAGACTGATGCGCACATATTTCTTATCCAGCGCACGTGCCACGGAGCGGGCAATACTCGTCTTGCCCGTTCCAGGGGGGCCCACTAGACAGATAATGGGACTGTCTCCCTTTGCCGTGAGGTTGCGCACAGCGAGAAATTCCAACATACGCTCCTTGACTTTTTCCATGCCGTAATGGTCTTCATCCAATATGCGTTCTGCATCACCGAGGTTTTTATTATCCTTGGACGATTTGTTCCAGGGCAGCTCCAGCAATGTCTCAATATAGCCGCGGATAACTGCACTTTCCGAAGAATTACTGGAAACATTTTTAAATCGTTCAATCTCCTTTTTAAGTTTATCCTTAACTTCCTGGTCCGCTTCGAGATTTTCGGTCTCTTCCAAAAAATGGTCGGCCTCCGATACGGTATTGTCCTCTCCAAGTTCTTCACGAATCAGGCGCAGCTGCTCCCGCAGTATATATTCTTTCTGATTCTTATCTACCTTTTCTTTGACTTTACTCTGGAATTCTGTCTTAATCTGAATGATATTAATCTCATTCAGCAATATAATTAACAGTGTCTCATAGCGCTCCTGCAGCGTACCTGCTTCCAAAAGCCGCTGTTTTTCCTCAAATGCCACCGGAATGTTGTTGCCGATATCGTCAAGCAGTCTTCCCAAATCATGGATATCCTGTATTTGTTTTGCCAACTCCTTGCCTGGCTTGGGATTTAGGATACAGTAACGCCCAAACGTTTCTTTGACCCCACGTATCATTGCTTCCCTGATATCCTCAGACAAATCCTCTTCCTGTTCCTGCAAAATCTCAATATCTGTATAAAGGCTTTCTTCCACATAAAGATTTATCAGCTGCCCACGCTGCTCTCCCTCAATCAATACCCGGACAACATTATTCTGCAGCTTAATTACCTGCTTGATTACCGCAAGCACTCCAACGGAATACAAATCTTCCTCCGCCGGGTCTTCTTTATTGATATTTCTCTGCGTGACCAAAAACACCCTCTGGTCCTCCACCATGGCATTTTCAATTGCTTTGATGGATTTAATTCTGCTTACATCAAAATGTGCCACCATCCCGGGAAGAATTGTCATTCCCCGAAGTGCCACTGCCGGAATTTTCTTGTATTCTTCATTCATACGTTATCACCTCAGGCAGATTTACTCTCGCTGTTATGGTAAATAATTTCCACTTCTTCTTCGCCCTCAACCACAGCCTTGGTAATTCTGCAACCTGCAATGCTGGTATCGGAAGGTACACGGTACATCAAATCCATCAGCGCTTTCTCCACAATCGCGCGTAAGCCCCTCGCCCCTGTCTTGCGCTTCAAAGTCTTATCCGCAATTGCCTCCACTGCTTCCTCATCAAAAATCAATTGAACGCCGTCTAAGTCGAACAACGCCTGATATTGACGAATCAGGGAATTTTTAGGCTCTTTTAAGATGCGCACCAACGCTTCCCGGTCTAAAGAATCCAGGGAAACAGTCACCGGCACACGTCCCACAAACTCCGGTATTAATCCAAATTTTACCAAGTCCTGGGGAAGCACATGCTTTAATATCAATCCAATATCCTGTTCCCGTTTATCTGCAATTTCCGCATTAAATCCCATAGATTTCTGGTCCATCCTGGTTTCCACAATCTTATCAAGACCCTCAAACGCGCCGCCGCAGATAAAGAGGATATTCGTGGTATCAATCTGAATCAGTTCCTGCTGCGGATGCTTTCTGCCGCCCTGCGGCGGTACGCTTGCCACTGTACCTTCAAGAATTTTTAAAAGCGCCTGCTGTACACCCTCTCCTGACACATCTCTTGTAATGGAAGGATTCTCTGACTTCCTGGTTATCTTATCAATCTCATCAACATAAATAATTCCCATCTGGGCACGTTCAATATCACCTTCTGCCGCCTGAATGATTTTCAGCAGAATATTTTCCACGTCCTCACCCACATAGCCGGCCTCCGTCAGCGCAGTAGCATCTGCGATGGCAAAAGGAACATTTATAATGCGTGCCAGGGTCTGCGCCAGCAAAGTCTTGCCGCAGCCCGTAGGCCCTAACATAAGTATATTGCTTTTCTGTAATTCCACACCCAGATTACGCGGCGCAAGAATTCTCTTATAGTGATTGTAAACAGCAACAGACAGTACTTTCTTTGCCTCCTCCTGACCAATCACATACTCATCGAGAAAGCTCTTCAATTCCTCCGGCTTTAACAAGTTGATTTCCTCAACTTCCGGTTCTGCAATCATTTCTTCCTCTTCTAACAATTCTTCCTCTATAATCTCTGCACAGATATCCACACACTCATCACAGATATATGCGCCATTCGGCCCTGCAATCATCTTGCGCACCTGGCCGTCCGTCTTTCCGCAGAAAGAACAGCGTATTCTCTCTTCAAATCTTCCAGCCATAATTCTGTTCCACCTTTTCTTTATTCTGTTTCAAATTACCCCGGAAAACGCTGATTAAAACGTTTCCCGCGCCGGATTTGCGCTGCGAAGCAGCATAATTCCATTTCTCAAAAGGGACAGTGGCTTATGCTCGCTGTCCCTGATTCTTACTTTCTGTTTGTAATCACGCCATCTATGATGCCATATTCTTTCGCCTCAGCCGCAGACATATAATTATCGCGCTCTGTATCTGCTGCAATCACATCGTACGGCTTGCCTGTATTTTCAGACAGAATGGTATTCAGGCGTTTCTTGGTCTTCAAAATATTGTCTGCGACAATCTGAATATCCGTTGCCTGTCCTTTGGCTCCTCCAGAAGGCTGATGAATCATAATCTCAGCATTCGGAAGCGCAAAGCGTTTGCCTTTTGTTCCTCCTGCCAGCAAAAACGCACCCATGCTTGCCGCAAGTCCGATACAGATTGTCTCTACATCGCACTTGATATAGTTCATAGTATCATAAATTGCAAGACCGGCAGTCACCACGCCGCCCGGTGAATTGATATACAAATGAATATCCTTCGCGGGGTCCTCAGATTCGAGGAATAAGAGCTGCGCCACCACAAGTCCGGCTGTTGTCTCATTTACTTCCTCACCCAGGAATATGATTCTGTCTTTTAACAGCCTGGAATATATATCGTAAGACCGTTCTCCTCTGCTTGTTTGCTCAACGACATAAGGTACTAAACTCATGCAACTTCCTCCTTATTCTGAATCTGCCTCCTTTACTTGGGCATGTTCCATAATCAACTCTATTGCTTTCTGAACCGCAATCTCCATCTTCATGGATTCCTTCTCAGAATCACCCATATACGCTTTCAGCTGGTCCGCCTGCATTCCGTACATGCCTGCCATCTTCTGAAGTTCTGCATCCACATCTTCCTCTGATACTTCAATGTTCTCTTTCTTGGCAATCTCTTCTAACACAAGTGTAGACTGGATACGTTTCAAAGCCTCCGGCTTCATCTGCTCTGTCATCTGCTCCACAGACGTGCCGCTGAACTGCATATATTGCTCCATGGACAGTCCCGACTGGGAAATCCTGTTGGCAAAATCCTCCATCATAGACTGTATCTGATTCTCTATCATCACATCTGGAATCTCCATCTGGGAAGCTTCCACAATAATATCTATCGCCTCGTTCTCCTGCGCGCGCTTTCCTTCTGCTTCCTTGCGCTCAACAAGCTTTTTCTCAACGCTCTCTTTGTACTCAGCCAGCGTATCAAATTCAGAGACATCCTGCGCAAATTCATCGTCAAGCTCCGGCAGTTCCTCCGCTTTCACTTCGTTCACCTTTACCTTAAATACTGCCGGCTTGCCAGCAAGTTCCTGCGCATGGTACTCCTCCGGGAAAGTAACATTAACATCGAACTCATCCCCGGTATTCTTGCCTATCAGCTGTTCCTCAAAGCCCGGAATAAAGGAATGGGAACCAATCACCAGGGAATGGTTCTCGCCTTTGCCGCCCTCAAAGGCAACGCCGTCTGCAAATCCTTCAAAATCAATCACAGCCGTGTCTCCCTCTGCAATTGCTCGGTCTTCTACCGTAATGGTCCTGGCATTGCTCTTTCTCTCCCTGTCAATCTCTTCATTCAGTTCTTCTTCTGTCACTGCGTTGTCAACCTTCGTTACCGTAACGCCCTTATACTCTCCAAGGGTCACTTCCGGCCTTACGGCAACTTCCGCCGTAAAGATAAACGGCTTTCCTTTTTCAATCTGCGTAACATCAATCTCTGGTCTGGAAACAACGTCAGCGCCGGACTCCTCCACAGCCTTGGGATATTCCTGGGTAATCAGCATATTTGCTGCATCCTCGAAGAAGATTTCAGGTCCATACATCTTCTCAATCATAGCTCTCGGCACTTTGCCCTTACGGAATCCCGGAAGGCTGATTCTATGCTTCTCTTTCAGGTAAGCTGCCTGCAGAGCTTTTTCCAATTCATCTGCTGATACCTCAATGGTAAGTTTTACCATATTTTTCTCTAAATTTTCCACCTGTACGCTCATTACAATTATTTCCTCCTTACATCTATATCACGCGGTAACTTTTTCTAAACAGATCTATCTCTGTACAATAAATACACAATCATTTTAAGAGTATATCATATATGCCGGAAAAATACCAGAACTTTTTTGATTTTTTCTATCAACTGCAAATTGCCTCAATAACTGCCACTGCATAAAGAACGCAGTTATAAAAACATATATTAAAAAAGGAGGAGAAATCTGCCTTCCTGGACAGACTTTCCACCTTTTATTTATGATATGCGATTGTTCCATCTCTCCTATTCAAGATCCATCAGTTCCTGCATCAGCCTTGTGTAATCTGTCCTCTTATCCTTAATGAACTTGATTGCCGTAGAAGGATGGCTGTTTAAGATTCCGGTCAGCAGGTAAGGGATGTCATAGCCCCAGACGGCACCTTCTTCTTTTAATTTCAGCATATGCTTTTCCACAAAACGGATAATCGGAATCTCATCGTACTTTGGATTCTTAAGGAAACTGAGCAGCGCTTCCAGAAAGCAGTTCCCAGCGCCGCGCCCCATGCCGTTTACCGTGGCATCCAACAGGCAGACGCCCATACGGCAGGCTTCGATTGTATTGGCAAATGCCAGCTGCTGGTTATTGTGCGCATGGATTCCCACAATCTTGCCGGCGGAATCCGCAATCTCTACATATTTCTGGGAAAGTTTTGTTATCTGCTCCGGGTAGAAAGAGCCAAAGCTGTCCACCAGGTAAATGGCATCGACAGAACTCTGGGAGAGGATCTGCAATGCCGCATCCAAATCATCGCTGTTGACCTTGGACACCGCCATGATATTTACCGTCACCTCATAGCCCTTTTTCTTGATATCTTCTATCATCTTGACAGCGGCAGGTATCTGATGTATGTAAGTTGCCACGCGCACCAGGTCTATGACACTGTCCTTTTTCTGCAGAATGTCCGTCTTATAGTCACAGCGCCCCACATCCGCCATCACTGAAATTTTCAAGGGTGATTTATTGTCCCCCACAATGGCGCGGATTTCTTTCTCCTCACAAAATTTCCATTTGCCAAACTCCTTAGGGTCAAACAACTCCTTAGACGCCTTATAACCAAACTCCATATAATCAACGCCCGCCTTTATATTAGCCTGATATAAATCGCGGACAAATTCATCTGTAAATGCAAAATTATTTACAAGCCCACCATCCCTCATCGTACAGTCCAATACTTTGATATCCGGGCTGTAGTCCATCAAGTTCCTCTTATTGTAATTCTCTGACATCTCTCTTTCCTCCATTCCTTATGCAGTTATTCCGCTTCTGCATTCGCGCTTTAAACCGTTAAAGTATAAGTATCATACAAAAAATATGCGCATTTGTCAATCCCTACTTCACAAATTTTAAATTTCTCCTTGACATATACAGTCTAACTGTATATAATCTAATTATATAGTTTAACTGTATATTTTGCCTATATACAAATGAAAGGAGACATGATATGAATTTAAGCAGCTACCTGCCCCTTACCGAAACAACCTGGTATATCCTGGTGGCATTGCTGGAACCGGGGCACGGCTATTACATTATGCAGAAAGTGGAAACGTTGAGCGAGGGAAATGTGCGGATTGCCGCCGGAACCATGTACGGCGCGATTGAAAACCTGCTCAAGCAGAAACTTATCTGCTCCGTCAAGAGTGAAGATAAGAGACGCAAAGTCTATCAGACCACAGAACTGGGCAGGGAAGTATTAAGCCTGGAAGCGAAACGTCTGCGCTACCTGGTACAGGTGGCGGAAAAACATAACTTATAAAATGAACTTGTGACATAACGCCGGACCTATAGAAAGGAGAATCCCTATGAAAAAATTCAGAATATTTGTAAACATTGACAAAGAAGAAGCATGGATTAACTCTGTCATCGCCCAGGGCTACCGCCTGAAACATGTATCATCGCTGGGACAGTATGTATTTGAAAAACTTCCTTCCGGCAGCGGCATGGACAATTCCCATACGGAAACTGCACAGACAGCGCCCCACCCAGAGGAACAGGAAACCGAGCCGTTCCTGCCCCTGGTGAGGATGGATTTCCGCACATTCTCTAAAAAAGAAGATTTCATAAATTACCTGACGCTGTTTGAAGATTACGGCTGGCATCATGTTGCCGGGAAAAAATCAGAAGGGAACCAGTATTTTGAGCGGATGCGCCCAGACTGCCAGGAAGAAATCTTCTCCGATTTCCCTTCCAAAGCGGCCCGCTACCGCAGGATTTCCAGTATGTGGCTGAGGCTTTTTGCCGCTTACCTGCCGCTGCTTATCATATACTGGAACAATTTCCATCTATCCTCTCTCACAGACTGGAAAGAATTATTCTACACGCCGGGACTGTGGGAATTGAGCGGAGCCAAATTCTGCCTGGCATTCCTCTTTGAGCTGCCTTTTGCCTTAGGCAGGGCCATTGGCGGATTCTTCCCCCTCGTGCTGCTTGTCATCACCATATGCTATGCCTATTTCAGCCTGCAGACGCTTTACTGGTACCGTAAGGAAAAGAAATGAAACACTAATCCGTCAGCCCGGCAGTTCCTCCAGAGACTTGAACGTATAGCCCATTTCCTCCCATTTCGTCAGAAGTTCATCGAGAATCTCACCATTCGTCTGGGAGGTATTATGTAAGAGGACAATCGCGCCCGGATGCACCCGGCTCAGCAATTTATCAAAAGCTTCCTCATGTGTGGGCTGGCTGTCCTGCTTCCAGTCCACATAGGCAAGGCTCCAGAAAATCGTCTTATAGCCCAAATCCTTGGCAAGCTTCATACTGTTCTCACTGTATTTCCCCTGTGGCGGACGGTAATATTTCGCCATCGGCGTACCAATTGTCTGCTCATACAGTGTCTCCAATTCTCCCAGCTCAGCAGAAAATTCTTCCTTGCCCATCCCGGACATATCAGGATGGTGGTAACTGTGGTTGCCCACAATGTGACCTTCCTCCACCATGCGTTTGACAAGGTCCGGGCTTGTCGTGAGGTAATTTCCCACGATAAAAAATGTCGCCTTGGCATTATGCTTTTTCAGGGCATCCAAAATCGGCGGCGTATTGCCGTTCTCAAACCCACAGTCAAACGTAAGGTAGAGAACTTTGTCCTGTGTATCCTCGGCATAGAATGCATTATATTTTGCCAGTTCTTCAAAGGTGGCATTGCCAACCGGCGGCTTGCCCTCCTCCTGAAAACTCAGCCCCCAGTTGCCATCCGCACCTTGCTGGATTGCCGTAGCGGCAGCCGGCACAATCTGTGCTGCCAATCGTCCCAGAAAAAAAGCCCCCACAAATATGCCAAGTACCAAGATGAAAGATGTTGCTTTGATTTTTTTTAGCATTATCATCACTCCTGCCCTTCCTTAAGGGCATTTCTCTTTTGTACCATGTATATTTGTCAGAGGGGCTTTTCATTACAAGAAATTACTGACGGTAAATAATCTTCTCTGCCAACTCTTTGGCTTTATCCTCGCCTGCCAGATATGCTGTGATGCGCAGCGCAAAGGCAATGGTCGTCCCCATTCCCCGGCTGGTGATAATATTTCCGGCTTCTGCCACCTCATCATATATTACCTCTGCCCCGGTAAGCTTATCCTCATAACCTGGATAACAGGCTGCTTTCCTGCCCTGCAGAAGACCTGCCTGCCCTAAAACGCTGGGGGCAGCACAGACAGCCGCTACCAGCTTACCCTCACCGACAAATGACTTGATAGTTTCATTCACGCCAGCATGTGCGCCGAGGTTCAGCGTCCCAGGCATACCGCCCGGAAGCACAACGCCATCGAATTTTGCAAAATCCACATTTTCATACAGTTCATCTGCCTGTACGGAAATCTTATGGGAACCGCAGATTTCCTTTCTTCCCATAACGGAAACCATCTCAGCTTCCATACCGGCACGGCGCAGGATATCCACCACCGTCAGCCCCTCAATTTCCTCAAATCCGTCTGCCAGGAAAATTCCAATTTTCTTCATCTCTTATTACCTCCGTTTTCTATTTCTATTCTATGCTGATTCATTTGTGTTTCTATAACAATGCCCTGTCGGGAAACCTTGCGCTCACACTTCTGTAATTCCTGATTTTATCTGGAGGTTTTTCGCCTTGCATTCCTATATGCCTTGATTTCTTCTTCAATCTTCGTATAGTCCCGCTCAAACAATTCCTGGCTTATCTGCCGGTACAGCTTGTCTCTGGGAACTCTGAGCAGGATTTTTTCAATCACAAACTGCTTGCTTTTCTCTTTGTACCGGGGCAGCTGATTGATTTCCTGGATATGCACCAGCTCCGGCCTCCACAGCAGGCTCATCTTTTTCTTCCAGTCCACCTTCGGGTTTGCCTGCGGCTGGCGCAGCACATAGAAATCCGGCCTGCCCTCCTCCAATTCCACGGTAATAATGCCCCACCAGTCCGGCACATGCTCCGCCACATGGTGGGCATGGCGTGTCCCCGCCACAATAAAATTGCAGTCGCAATACTGGTCATAGTCCCGTACCTGACGGCCTAACCTGGCGTAAGTGTCAGCATCGCTCTTGATTTCCAGCCCGCAGATGGCATCGGGCAGAATCATCACCACATCTGCCCGCGACCTGCCCATCCGCTTCTCTTCTATCACGCGCACTTTTCCATAGTATTCTTCCAGGAATTCAAACAGCGGCTCCCGGATATCTTTATCGTACATCATCTTCTTAAGCCCTGCCGCCTATTCCAAGTCTATCCCGGAAAAATCAATTTCCAAATCCTCAAATACCCAGGATTTTACCTTATCGGAAAATGTACTGTCGGTCATCCCCTCATGCTCAAAATCGTATGCCATAATACGGTTTTTCTCATAATCGACAATCCAATATTCCCTCACGCCTGCCGTGCGGTATTTGAACAGCTTCTTACTGTAATCCAGCGTACGGCTTGAGGGCGACACAATCTCAATCACCCAGTCGGGCGCACCATTGCAGCCTTTCTCTGTCAGTTTGTCCTTGTCACAGATTACAGCTATATCAGGCTCCACATAAATCTCGTTATTGGCATTTAAAAATACGGCAAACGGAGAAGGGAATACCTGACATTCGCCTTTCTTCCTGCCAATATAATCTCTGATGCGAAAAGAAATTTCCATGACAAGCCTCTGATGCACCATACTGGGCGTTGCCATCATATACAGTTCCCCATCCATCAATTCTGCCCGCTGCCCATCCGGCAAATTATAAATATCATCAATTGTGTAATACTCTAACTGTCTTACTGCATCCATATTTATCACGCTCCTTTTAAATGTATTATATACGATACCTGCACAGATAACAAGATTGCGTTTGTATCTGTGTTTATCTATTTTTCCGATCAAATTTTGACCATAAATTTCCATTCATAATATTTCTTCCATGACAAATAATAACACCATGATAAGCGACAGAGTTTCGAGGCGGACATCATTCCCAGGAATGAAGCCTTTCGGAATGATGTCCTTATCAGAAAGACAACAAAAAAGAAAAACATTTGGAGGTGAATCAAATGACAAGCAATTCTGGTTCTAACACTAGTAAGATGGCAGTACCTCAGGCAAAAGAGGCTATGAACCGTTTTAAACAGGAAGTTGCATCTGAAATCGGAGTACCTTTAAAGGAGGGTTACAACGGTGACTTAACTTCTGCTCAGGCTGGTTCTATCGGCGGCGAGATGGTTAAGAAGATGATTATGAAACAGGAACAGCAGATGTCCGGCGGACAGCAGTAATCAATTGTCCACAGGAAGCAATCATCAGAAATATTGATACTTGCAATATAGAAATCCCCCTGCCTTGGCAAGATGCCAGGTGGGGGGATTTGTTCTTACTATTAAAAAAATCCCTCTCTGCCCTAGGAATTCCTTTCTGCTCTATCATAGTACGTCCACATCCGTATTACCTTTATCGTTCCTTTATATGCAGTATCCCCAGAAGTAAACGGTTCACGATAATCCTTTAATGCCTGATTTGTAAATACAATTTTATACATTTACCATTCTACCAAATTCTCTGAAATACAATCTTCAACAGGCGTCTCCATTCCATCTGTAATAGATTCCGCCATACCCTCTATAGAATTTAAATATAAGGTTTCCTGAATCGCATTCCAATCATCTTCTGATAACAAAACGGCATTCCCTTTCTTCCCAACAATCAACGTAGGCTCATTGTACCGATTTACGTTTTCTACCAGACGATAGAGGTTCTTTCTTGCATTTGTGATGTTAATTGTTGACATTATAAAATCTCCTTTGATATTATTTGTAGTTCTGAAACATACTTATTGCTGCTCAATCTTATTTGTTTTATCATATGAAAATCTTTTGTTCGATTTCTGTATCTCGTTCATTTTAGTATAGTGTTATATTCTGTAATCTCTCGTATTTTATGATTTATAGTTTCCCCATTTTGTAATTTTATAGTACCAAAAGGTTTCCAGCGCAAAGCGCTGAAAACACTTTGCACATAAAAGTGCTATGGAAAGCTAGCTTTCCAGACGCTTTTTGTGCAAGATGTCTATGCTGCCAAAGGCAGCATGACCTTTTGGTACTATAATATAAGCTGTATAAAAAATGGGGAACTCAAATTTTCCAAATTAATTGAACCGCCTGCATCCTCAAATCCCTTTACAACTGCCACCATTCTGCCTTATAATAAATTATAAGCTGATTGGCCGAAACATGGTAATTTTAGTGCCATTCATGATATCTTTATAACAATAGATAACAGGAGAACCCTTATGGAAATTGAACGTAAATTTTTGCTGAAAAACCTGCCGGATAATCTTGGCGATTATCCCTTTCACCAGATAGAACAGGGTTACCTCTGTACAGACCCGGTGGTGCGCATCCGCAGACAGGATGAAGAA
Organism: uncultured Lachnospiraceae bacterium; assembly: GCA_910585895.1. Classification (GTDB taxonomy): domain Bacteria; phylum Bacillota; class Clostridia; order Lachnospirales; family Lachnospiraceae; genus Petralouisia. The sequence continues at coordinate 17,816 of CAJUHY010000009.1, read as the reverse complement.
TATTACCTGACATACAAATCTAAAGGGCTGATGGTAAGAGAGGAATATAACCTGCCTCTAACCAAGGAGTCCTATGAACATCTATTGCCCAAGATAGACAGCATTTTGATTTCCAAAAAAAGATACCTGATTCCCATAGAATCTGATTTAACCATTGAACTGGATATTTTTGAAGGAGAATTGGCGCCTCTAATTCTTGCGGAAGTCGAGTTTCCCACAGAAGAAAAAGCGCTTGCTTTCACGCCCCCGGAATGGTTCGGGGAGGATGTAACTTATTCTCCAGATTATCACAACAGTGTTCTCAGCCGGAAAATTTGAATTAGTCTACTGTCTGTAAATACATTGCAATTTTAGATAAAAAGGAGATACCGTCTTAAAATAACGATATCTCCAATAAGTTTTCAATTTCCTCCGTTCCATCCAAGCCAAACAAGAGTACTATAAATATTTTTTACAGGACTCCGGTGTCAAATTATACCGCTCTTGTATTTTAACCATAATCGTCTGCATCGGAACTCCCAATTCTTTTAAAACGGAAACTGTTCCTCGAATCCCTTCTTCTCTTCCTTCTTCTCTTCCTTCTTCTCTTATCGTTTTCGCCTCATACTCCAGAACTTTCCCTCCCATAACAGACTTCACTCCTTTCCTGACGGTTTCATACTTATGTGCAATGTGTTCTAGAACTTTATTCGACATATCAATAATTGTACATTTCATGTATTCACTGATAACTCCACTGTCCAGCAATTCCTCCAAACCGACTTTTATCTGATTATATTCTGACATAAGCACTTCTAATTCCATTTTATCTCGTTCGTATTCTTCAAACCTTCCTTCATGGGAAAAGATATAAAACGGAATTAGGAAAAGCAGCTTTTTCCTAAAAATCTCTTCCAATGTATAGTGCTGGGATTTCATCACATGGATATCATAGGTAGCCGTACCGCCCGGCGTAATCATCTTAATTTTTAATTTATCTGGCGTTGATTCCGTGCACCGCAAGTAGAGTACTGCCGAATGGGGAAACGTTACCGTCAGAACGCTGCCTTTTACTTCCCCATCATCAAGGGCAATTTGAGTATCATATTCAAAAAAACGAACTAACATACTGTTATCTGTACTGCTTTGACACTCCCAATGATACTTTTTACATTCATCCCCAAGTATCTTAAAACTGGTATCTGTTATCCGTTCTTTCCCCATGCCATCCTGCTGATTTATGAAATGTTCATTGGGAGAGAATATAATTTTCTCTGTTCCAGAATAATGTTTCCCAAATACCTCATTGATAACCGGAATAATTAAGCTGCTGCAGTCATTTAGTAAAGTACGAAATACATCATCATATGGCGTACTTGTCAAAACTGTATCACCCTTCCTCTTTCATTCCCTTCATTCTTTTCTCCATCTTATCATATTTGTCATAGATATTCCATAAGTTATTTTCTCAAATATTCTTTATCTTCGCAATATCAATCAAATCCAGTTCCCCGCTGACGCTGGCATGTTCCAGGCTCCTTGCCAGCGCATCTGCCGTGTCCATCGCCGTGATGCAGTACACGCCCGTCTCAATGGCATTCCTGCGGATTAAAAAACCATCGCGGCTCTTATCTCGCCCCTGCGTGGGCGTGTCGATGACCAAGTCAATCTTATGCCCCAGAATCAGGTCCATCACATTGGGAGATTCCTGAGAAAGCTTATTAATACGCCTTGCCTTTACGCCGCGCGCTTCTAAATACTTTGCCGTGCTCCTGGTGGCGTAAATTTTATAGCCCAACGCTTCAAACCGTCTTGCGATATCCACCGATTCGGGCTTATCCGCATCCTTGACGGTCATAATCATCTGCTTGTACTTGGGAAACTGTACGCCCGCGCCTAAAAACGCCTTATACAACGCCTCGTCAAAGGTCCTGCCGATTCCCAGACATTCCCCGGTCGATTTCATCTCCGGTCCCAGGCTGATTTCTGCCCCACGCAATTTTTCAAAGGAAAATACCGGCATTTTAATTGCCACATACTCTGCTTCCGGTGCAAGACCGGTGGGATAACCCATGTCTTTTAGGGTATTGCCGATAATCACCCGCGTGGCAAGGTCCACAATGGGAATGCCGGTGACCTTGCTGATATAAGGAACGGTCCTGGAAGAGCGCGGATTTACCTCAATGACATACACTTCCTCATCCATGGCGATAAACTGAATGTTAATCAGACCTACAACATGAAGCGCACGTGCCAGCCGCTCTGTATAATCAACAATCTTCTCTTTCACTTTCCAGCTGATAGTGGGCGCAGGATAAACAGAAATACTATCACCGGAATGGACGCCTGTACGCTCAATATGCTCCATAATGCCTGGAATCAAAATATCCTCGCCATCGCAAACGGCATCCACCTCAATCTCTTTACCCTGCAAATATTTGTCCACCAGAATCGGATGGTCCTGGGCAATGCGGTTGATAATTTCCATAAATTCCTCAATCTCTTCATCCGAATAAGCAATCTGCATCCCCTGCCCGCCAAGCACATAGGAGGGGCGCACCAGCACCGGATAGCCCAGGTTGTTGGCAACTTTCTTAGCTTCCTTGGCTGTAAATACTGTTCCTCCGGCAGCGCGTGGTATCTGCGTCTGCTCTAAGATTTTATCAAATAATTCGCGGTCCTCTGCCGCATCCACATCCTCCGCCTTGGTCCCCAAAATAGGCACGCCCATTTTCATCAGGCTTTCCGTGAGCTTAATTGCCGTCTGCCCGCCAAACTGCACGACTGCGCCGTCCGGACGCTCCAAATTCACAATGCTCTCCACATCCTCCGGCGTCAGCGGTTCAAAATATAATTTATCTGCGATATCAAAATCCGTGGAGACCGTCTCCGGGTTATTATTGATAATAATCGTCTCATAACCTTCTTTGGCAAATGCCCAGGTACAATGTACAGAACAATAATCAAATTCAATTCCCTGCCCTATGCGGATAGGTCCCGAGCCAAGCACAAGCACTTTCTTTTTGCCCTCCGTCCTGTCTGCCTCATTCTCGCTCCCAAAACAAGAATAATAGTATGGCGTCTCCGCCGCAAATTCTGCCGCACAGGTATCTACCATCTTAAAGGCTGCGGTGATTCCGTTTGCGTACCGCATATCACGGATTTCAGTTTCCTCTTTCCTGGTCAGGCGGGCAATCACATTATCCGGGAATTCCAGCCTTTTTGCCTCTTTCAGCAACTCTACGGTAAACTCCTCTTTTTCCAGACGTTCCTCCATCTCTGTGAGGATGGCAATCTTATCAATGAACCAATGGTCAATCATCGTGATATCATGGATTTCATCATAAGAAATTCCTCTGCGCAGCGCTTCCGCAATCACCCAAATCCTGCGGTCATCCACCTTTTTCAGCTGCTTTAACAGCCCTTCTTTGGAAAGCGTAGTAAAATCATAGGAACGCAGACAATCCACATGCTGTTCAAGAGAACGGATGGCCTTCATCAGCGCACCCTCAAAATTCGTGCAGATGCTCATGACCTCCCCGGTAGCTTTCATCTGAGTTGTCAGCGTACGCTTTGCCGTAATAAATTTATCAAACGGAAGACGCGGAATCTTCAAAACACAGTAGTCCAGCATGGGCTCAAAACTGGCGTAAGTCTTGCCGGTGATAGCGTTTTTAATTTCATCCAGAGTATAACCAAGGGCAATCTTGGCCGCCACCTTGGCAATCGGATATCCAGTCGCCTTACTCGCCAGCGCAGAAGAACGGCTGACCCTGGGATTTACCTCGATAACGCAGTATTCAAAACTCGTGGGATGAAGTGCATACTGCACATTACAGCCTCCGGTAATATTAAGTTCCGAAATGATGTTAAGCGCAGACGTCCGCAGCATCTGGTATTCCTTATCTCCCAGCGTCTGGGAGGGCGCCACGACAATACTGTCCCCTGTGTGTACGCCTACCGGGTCAATATTTTCCATATTACAGACTGTGATACAGTTGCCTGCTGCATCTCGCATCACTTCATATTCAATCTCTTTCCATCCGGCAATGCAGCGTTCCACCAACACTTCTCCTACACGGCTCAACCGCAGCCCATTGGTAAGAATGTCAATCAGTTCGCTTTCATTGCGAGCAATTCCGCCGCCGCTTCCGCCAAGCGTATAGGCAGGACGCAGCACAACCGGATAGCCGATGGTATTGGTAAAAGCTATGCCGTCCTCCACATTGTGCACGACCTGTGAGGGTGCGCACGGCTCGCCAATTTTCTCCATCGTATCTTTAAATGCCTGGCGGTCTTCCGCCTTAAAGATGGTCTCAGATGTTGTGCCAATCAATTTTACATGATGTTTCTCCAGAAAACCGGATTCCGCCAGTTCCATGCCCAGATTCAATCCTGCCTGCCCGCCCAGAGTAGGCAGTACGCTGTCTGGCTGCTCCTTGCAGATAATCTGCTCCAATACTTTCACAGTCAAAGGCTCAATATAAACCTCATCTGCAATATCCTTGTCCGTCATAATTGTTGCCGGGTTGGAATTCACCAGCACAACCTCCACACCCTCCTCTTTCAGAGAACGGCAGGCCTGTGTGCCCGCATAATCAAATTCCGCTGCCTGACCGATGACAATTGGACCGGAACCAATGACTAATACTTTCTTAATATCTGGATTTTTCGGCATTATTGATTCCCTCCCATCATATCGATAAATCTGTCAAACAAGTAACTGCTGTCCTGCGGCCCCGGACACGCTTCCGGATGAAACTGCACCGTAAAAATATTTTTGCCGGTATATTTTAACCCTTCATTCGTGCCGTCATTGACATTGATAAATGCCGGCACTGCCACCGCTGGGTCTAAATGCTCCGTATCTACAACATATCCATGGTTCTGGGAAGAAATATACACCCTGCCGGTCTCTAAATCCCTGACCGGATGGTTGCCTCCCCGATGTCCATATTTCATCTTGTGGGAATCTGCGCCATTTGCCAAAGCCATCAGCTGATGTCCCAGGCAGATGGCAAAAATCGGCGTATCCGACTGATACAATTTTTTTAGCTCCTCAATTATCTGCTTACATTCCTTGGGGTCTCCCGGACCATTACTGAGCATTATCCCATCCGGCTTGTCCGCTAAAATCTTTTCCGCGCTTGTCTGCGCCGGATAGATGGTGACCTCACAGCCCCTTTTCTGTAAGGATTTGGCAATATTATTCTTAGCGCCAAAGTCCATCAGAGCAACCCGCTTTCCTTTGCCTGTCAATCTGCAAATGCTGTTACATGTCACCTTGTCCACCACATTTCCAGTCTGATAAGATTTCAGCCGGGGCAGAATTTCCTCAAAATCATAATTTTCATTGGTGGTAATCATACCGTTCATGGTTCCCTTTTCCCGAAGAATTTTCGTCAACGCCCGGGTATCTATACCCGAAATTCCCGGAATGTCATGCTTCACCAGAAAATCCTGTATTGTTTCCTCACAGCGGAAATTGCTGGGCATTCTTGACAATTCACGCACAATATAACCGTCTGGCCAGGGCCTTACTGACTCCATGTCCGGCGTAATTCCGTAATTTCCAATCAATGGGTATGTCATGACGACTGCCTGTCCGGCATAAGATGGGTCTGTGAGAACTTCAAGATAACCTGTCATTGAAGTGTTGAATACGATTTCACTGATTACTTCCCTGGCAGAGCCAATGCTGTTTCCTTCAAATACTGTTTTGTCCTCCAGTATCAGAAATGCTTTCATGTATTTACCACCCTTTCTTTGTGTTGGCTGAATTTTGTAAGGGTTCCGTATTAGTTTGAATTTCCCTATTTTTTATAATAACTGATATTTCAGCGCCAAAGGCAGCAAGACCTTTTGGTACTAAAATATCAATTACTATATAAAATTTGAAAACTCAAACCGAATTAGGTCTTGACACCACAGGTGTTTTATGCCCAAATTGTAGAAATTCTACCACACTTCTTTTGCTTTTTCAAGGGTTCTCAGGAATTTTTCATTTGATTTGTATCAGTTCAGCCAGCCGAAAGAAATCGAGACAAATCATGCTCGCATGAATTTGATGAGATTTCTTTTGGCTGAGGGAACGCCAAATAATGAGCAAAGTTAGCATTTGACCTGAGGGGGGACCCAACGAAGTTGGGGAGAGTCCTGAGGTCCCCTAGCGTTTTTCGATAAGATAAAGCGGCGAGAAAATGCCGTAGGTTGCTAAGTGCCAGTGGCACTTGTTTAGCAACGACCGAAGCGAAGCGTAGAACTTTGCGAATGGCGTGGGCTGAACTGTTACTTTGATTTATGGATGCTCTTCCAGCCAGCGGACCGCACAGTACGCCAAACAGGCGGGTCCGATTGGACAGACGTCCTCATTGAACCGGACCTTGGGATTGTGGGCAGGGGCAGCGCCCCGCTCATCCATATACCCTGCCAAAAGATACATGAATACGCTGGGCACTTTCTCTGCGATAGACGCAAAGTCCTCAGAAGCGCTGGCTGACGTGCCGGAAACAGGAGTCAGACCGGGGATTGGCAATTCTTGCATATATCCTACCATCTCGTCAGTCATCACAGAATCGCAGACCAGCGGCGGCACCTCAGAAATCATCTCAATCTCTGCAGAGCCGCCAAATACCTCAGCTGTCTTTTGGACAGCCTCCTTCAGCCGCCGGACCAGTTTCTCGCGGCTGCCGCCGTCATTGGTACGCAGAGTCCCTTGGAGGACAGCGGTATCAGGGATTATGTTGGGCGCCGAACCTGCAGAAAAATTACCAATGGTCAACACACAGGCTTTGCTGGGATCTGCCTCCCGGGCAATCAGCGATTCCAGGGCAAGATAAATATGAACGCCGATATTGATTGGGTCGATGGAACTGTGTGGATATGCGCCGTGGGCGCCCCGGCCATGAACCGTAATCCGAAAACCATCCACAGAGTACATCATCGTCCCACCACTGTTGTACATAAATGTCCCCACCGGAATCCTGCCGGAGCCGACATGATAGGCCAGGGCTGCGTCCACGCCCTCCAAGATACCGTTCGCCATCATATCTTTTGCACCCTCAAAGGTTTCTTCCGCAGACTGGAACATAAAACGCACCCTGCCGGACAGCATGGCTTCGTTTTCTTTTAATATCTTTGCCGCCGTCAGCAGCATAGCTGCATGGAAATCATGACCGCATGTATGAGCCTCCGTACCGGTTGGGCAAGCGAAACTCTCGCCGCTTTCCTCCGGCATAGGCAGCGCGTCCATATCCGCCCGGAGCAGGAGCGTCCTGCACCCTCCCCCGCCCAGTTCTGCTGTCACTCCATGCCCGCAGGGATGCGGATCCAAGCCATAGGCCTTTAACTGTTCTATGATGTAGGTCTGTCCTTTCGGCATATGCAGCCCTACCTCCGCATTTCTGTGCAGCCAGCGACGGTGGGTAACTGTTTCCTCTCGTAATTCCAATGCCCTTTCATAAAAATCCATGATATACCTCCTCAATCTGCCATGAAAAATCAAAATACGCGTACTGCATAAATCATCTATCATTTCAGCCTTCCAACCTGCTTGTCATGCTTTGGATTCCTAAATACACTTCTATTTGGTCTATTGCCATGCCTAGGCTTTTTATCAATTCTCTCTGTTGATTATCACTCCGAAAAGGCTGAATTTCATCCCTATGTCCATTTTGCCTCAGTATAAGTATTTTCTCATATGTTTCAAACCAATATGGCATATTAATTTTCTGTATCTGATTTATCAAAAATGCATCTACAGAGCTAAATGCCTGATTGCTTGTCATCTGCTCATAGATATTGTTAGCTTTTAATAAAAAATCATAGATACCATCTACAACAAAATCTGATTCCAAGACCTTTTTCCCCTTTATCTTAAAGTCCTCTACAAAAATTTCCCCATCGCTATTTCTATACTGATATAGCGGCAATTCATCCTCACATTCAGGCAATTGCGTAAAATCATAATCCTGTAATACCTCATAGAACATCCTCGCATTTCTCAAATACGATTTCAGATACAGTTCCAATGATTTCAAAGCTTTTATTTCCCTATTTCTCTGGGGAAAATATACCTGAATAAGATAAAAAACATAACAAGAAAAATAACCTATTGCAATATCGTATGGAATGCTGTCATCTGGAGTGGGTCCAATAAGAAATCTAAATCCGGGCAACGCAGGATATGTACTGTATCTTGCGATAACTATAATGGAAACAAACATCGGAATACTTAATTTCAAAAGCAGACGGTTCCTTTCTGGATATATTAACTTCTTCATTATTTCAGCCCTCTCCTTTCTGCAGACAAAAACCTGACCAATAGGAAGCTGCCTTAAACGGATAGTCTCCGTTTCCTTTTTCCGAATACAGAATTCGTACTAATTGCTTGTTACCGGAGATCCTCATGATAAATCTGCAAAACTTTCCTAAATCATCTGCTGTATAATTTTTCAGGCTTTGAACAGCGCAATAAAAAGCAGTATCTATTATTCCTGTTTCTTTTAGAAATCGAAAAAACTCATATTCAAATATCAGTGACGCACTTAAGGAAACATCCCATAATGTTTCAATCGTATACCCTACCCCTGCCATCCGAAATGCTTTACCCATACTATAAGTACCAAAATTATAATAATCCGTCCCATTCCCGCTTTGGCAAACTGGCAAAAAAGCCAGTTCTACATTAGATAAATCCTCACTTATCACGTCCTGGACATATAGCCTGCAATTTGCTTCTATCTGTATATAATTCTTCTTTCCCTCTGGTATTTTGGCATCATCAATATAAATCCCATGTCCGGAGATACTGATAATATTGTACTCCCCGGAAATCATGCTGCTCCCCTTTGTATTCTGAAAAATATCTTTTACAATCTGACGATCTAATGAAACGCTATTTTCAATAAATCCAATCCTGATTTCTGCTATTTCATCCTCTTTTTTTTGCTTTAACAATTGATACACAGATGAAACAGTAATTACAGATATCCCCGTCAGCTCATAAATGAATGAGGCAATTGGGAATTGATGCGTCTGCTTATGTAAATTCAAATACGCTTTGCTATAACCTTTCATCTCTTCAGCCAAATGTTCTGCTATATAAGAAGCCCATTTTAAACATTCCTCCAAGGTATAATCCATTTCATCTAAGTGCTGCTGCAAATCAAATGATTCTTCTATATATGGCACATCTTCATCCGGCAGCCAATCAATACATTTATAACTGATTCCATTTTCGCTGATAAAAAATACATTCCAGGAATCTGCCGCCTGCCAAATATCAATAAATATTTCATTTGCCTTGCACAAATTATCTGAAACTTGTTTGACCAGCGATTCCCTTTTCAAGCTATAATTTTCATTTCTATAAAGATATTCAACAACTTCTATATCTGCGGACAATGTCTCTGCAAATTTTTTACGCATTTTATCATCCGCTTGTAAAAGCTTGTAACATTGCATATCATAAGAAAGATTTTTACATCCTCCTATCAGGTCATAAAACTCCTCAAGATCAATAGGCATATCCAGTCCAATACTATTAATCAGCATCCAAAACATCTGAGTAAACTCATATTCAAGAATATCCATATATTCATTCTGCTTCTCAATGCTATTAATGTAAAATGCCTGTTCAAGCATATCCTCTATATTTAAAAACAGCAGCCGATGAAGTTTTATTGATTTTCGGTAAATGTTTTCGGTATTCCTCCTTTGAATCCAATCAATCAGTTCATTACTCTGTACTGCCCTTGCATACCAATATAACGCATCAATGGTTTCCCGATGCTTCATTCCGAGAAATTTTTTCTTTGTCAGAAAACACGCTTCCAAAATTGGTTCCGTATCCACTTCGTCCAGCCATTCAGGCGTATCCATCAACCCCTGTTGTGTTTCCAGGCACAAAGCCGCATAACGCAGTTTCACATCTGCCGTTTCTGGATTATCTTCTGAAAAAATTTCCGCACTTTTATGCCATACCTCCTCCAATGTGCGAATAGCCGTAAATATGTCGCCTTTTTCAGCCTGTACTTCTGCTAAATTCCGTTTGATAAGAAGTGAAAAGGGATTCCCTTTCCTCCTTCCTATTACTGAATGCTCATATGCATCTTGTAAATAATATTCAGCGTCATTGATATATTTGCCTTTCTCATCCCCATCTACTTTATGATATATTTCAAAACAAGCATTGCCAAGATTCATTTCATATAAAACAGTCTCATCGTTATTTTCTCCTAAAAACAACCTGCTTTCCTTATACAGACTAAAAATCTTATCATACTGTTCAAAATGGTCTCCCAAACTGCCCAGGATATTGCTCAAAATATTGTCAAATTGATATTTGGAGGGATGCTGCATTTTTTTATCGCTTAGTTCTTGCTGTAATTCAAACCCAATCACTGCCGCTTCAATTTGGTTGCCATTAAGATAATATGCGTGAGCCAGCTGCGCTTTGATATTCATAAATTCTTCTTCACACTCTTTTGGATAGCAGCCCTCATCTTTTCTGACGCTTTCAAGAATATCTATTGCCGCATTGTAAAGTGTGCATGAAACGTAAATTTCAGAAATCCTACGATATAAATATGGAATCAGGCTATCTTGTTCCGATAAATTCCCACGCATCCACTGACGGAAATGTTCTGCATTTTTTATAGCCTCCTGCGGCCATCCAACTTCCGCTAATAATAATGTGTATTCTATCCACGCATTCAGTTCTTCAATATCGTGGATATTATCAATTGGATGTGTTTCTTTCCATTGTGCAAAAGTTTCCATTGCACGCTTTTTATTCCCCATCCTCACATATTCATCACTAAGCATAACAGGAATAAGCGTACCATATAACGGATGCTCATGATGCTGTACAAATAGTTCTTCAAGAATCTGCAGAACCCTCCCAAAAGAATATTCATCATCTGTCATCTGTTCCTGTACAGATCCCTGCCCATTATCCCTCTGCTCACATAAGTTGCGTATGCATATCGCAATCTGCAGCCTGCATTCAATCGTTTTTTCTCCATATTCACCATATAATGCCCGGCATCCTGCCAATGCATGTTCATAAATAGGAATTATTTCTTTATAATTTTCCTCAAGCTTTTCAGCTTCCTCAAAATAAAGATCTATTGTTGTTGGATTATCTAATCCCCTTACCTGCTCAAATACACTGGCAAGGGTTTGATTCTTTAGAAGACCGCAGCATTTCTCATGACATTCTTTAAACTGATTATATTTCTCAACATTATTAAGATCCTCATTATATTCATCCAACAATTTCAATTCCTGATCATATAATTCACAAATCCTTACTAATTTATTTCTATCCATATCCGTATCCCCACATTCCCCATTTCCATCATAAAAGAAGCTGTATATTCATCCAGACATTCCTCATATTCCGCAGAAATAACGTTATTTTCCATATGTGTCCCAGTTGCATTATCAATAATTATTCTGAACATTACATCTCCGAAAATATTTATTATATACTGATGTCCTGCGCCCTCCTTTCCCGTAATAGAAAACTCATGCCCCATAAATTTAAAATCCCCAGAATACAATTCATCTGTTTTATTTCCTCTCAGACAATGATCTACACACTGGAAAACCTGTACGACTTCTTTTGTCCGGGCGTTTATTCTGTAAATTTCAGACCCACGTATTATAATTTCAAAAGACTCCGTTTTCTTTTTGTTACCATCCTTTCTTTCCTTGTCCGGTATGCTATTATTCTGTCCTTCATTTCCTAAATTATTTTTATCCATTGCAATATTCTCCCCAACTTTCACAGTACTGCCATACACTGGCTTTGCTTTTCCTTTCTTTTGATTTTTTCTTAGTCTCTGCATCAGCAACTAGTACACCTATCAACACCACCCCCTCATTCCAGTTCTTTTCCAACTGAATCATAATAATTTTCAATGACTCCTTTCGTAACAGCCTTTGCTACTGCATTCAAAAAAACTTTTCTCTCTGGTATTTCTATCTCATAGGATGTATTGTCTCTGGTATTCCATAAAATTCCCTCTTGTATATTCATTGCAATCATATAGCAGGCACACTGCAGGAAATGTTCATGCATTAATTCCGATACAAACTTTAATTCATAAACAATATTGTCCTTAACTACATCAACAAATCCCATTGCTGAAAACTTTACCTCTCCATTTTCTTGTTCGTAAAAATCAATCTGGCACTCAACCTGTGCAGCCTCATCCTTATTCAAATGTGTTCCTAACCGATCTATAATCAATGCACTCTGTTCTTCATTAACGAATGGAGTTGTCACCTGCGTCCTGTATCTCTTCTGCTTTGTTTCCAATGAAACCAAAAATAATATTTTTTGGTCTAAGGAACTATTCTTTACCTCTTTCGTATATAACCCGGATAATTCAGGATTCAGTAAAAGCTTTAATTTTATTGCCGCATCTATTTGATAATTGTCAAAATAAACCGCCTCCTGATATATGCCAATACATGGTGATAAATCTATTAAGCCATCTGTACTTTTTATATTGATTATTGAATAATCTGTTTGTTCCAGCTTGTTTATTTTTAACAGTGAAAAACACCTTTCCACATCCTCTTTATATTTGAAATCAAACATTTCACTTATATCCAAATCATCAAATTTCTCATTGGTTGGTAAAAAAGTTGAAAGCGTTTTTTCAGACAGCATAGCTTCCTCAGGTTTCACAAAAATTATATGATTTTTTCCTCTGCTGGCTGCAACACAAAAAATATTTCTCAGAATAATATACGATTGCTGTGATCTTGATATCCTTGTACTCCAATAACTTTCCGTAAAATCAAAAACAACGCAGATTTTTCTTTCCAAACCTTTACTGCTGTCATAAGTTGTAAATATTGCAGAATCTTCTCTTGGTTCCGTCTTTCCCATCGAGTCATTATCTGATATCGTTGCATACACTGTATTCTTATTAAACTTATCTGGATACCTTTCTTCTAAAATATTTAATGTGTCAGACATTGCACCTGTTCTTGCCCCTAAACACAGAATATCCGCCGGAATCTGCTTTGCCAAAAACGGTACAATATCTTCTCTCGCCATTTCTTCAACTTTGCAGCGATTATTTACTCCTTTTATTTCTTTTTTCCACACCCTTCCAAGCATTGCTGCCAAATCATCAGACAATCGAAAACATTGTGTAAACTTCAATCTAAGGTGTTCTTCCAAAAATTCCTTCATAAATGATTCAACATTTAATGTCGTTTTATCATATATTTTCTGTTCCATGTCACCAACTGCAATTATCTGCATATTGGGACTGCGGTCTTTTATCAACTGTAATAATTCCGCCAGTTCCTGTTCAATATCCTGATACTCATCAATAATCAGAATATCATACTTTTTAACAAGCGGTTTTATCTGAATAACTTTCTGTATAAGATCCGAAACCCCTACTGATATGCCACGTTCCCATAAAATATTATAGGCAAATCCATGATAATTTGTTACTTTAACACTTTTCCTTATTTTAGACTGTGCATCTAATTTCAGCAGCTTATTATATGTGAGATACAAAACTTTTTTCTTACTTGGCAATACATTGCACAGATTTTGAATAGCTGTTGTCTTGCCACTGCCTATGCAAGCATCTACAAGAATATTTTCTCCCTGCAATGCTTTTTCTATAAATATCTGCTGTTCATCTGATAACTGAAAGTTCATAGGCATACCCATATCAAACTCTCCTCTTTCCTATAAGATAAAAGAGATACCTGTTGCCCGGTATCTTTTCAAAAGTTTGTTTACAAATAATGCTTATATATTAAATTTTAGATAAATTTCTCAAGATTTTTTCTAAGTGGTGTGAATATGAAATCATAAGGATAAAAACCATTTTGAGAAATAATGCCTTTCAATTCCTTTTCAGCAGTTGTATTGATTTTCACAAGTTCATCAATCGCCAATGTGTCAATAAACTGCACTTGATTTTCCACAATATCTTTTTTAAACTTCAAAGACATTTCAAAATGACTGGCATAACATTTTATCCCACAGACAATTCTAATGTCCTCAAACCCTGTATTGCCTATGAAATAGGTACTATATGTATTCAATATGATGCATTCATCAAGAAGATTTTCCATATCTTCCTTTAATGGAACATCACCCGCTATGACAGTAAAAATAAAATTCCGATTATGCATTTGATTATACCTAATAATGTAGCCCTCACTAATATCTTCAGCATAAATGCTTTCCGTCCCAAATAATTCCATCAAAAACTTCCTGTATCTTTCAAGAAGTTGGTCAGATTGATTGGATATCTCAACTCCAATCTTAACATATCCAACAAAAACACTCCTGTTATCAGACTTACACTGCTTCCAGCATTTAAGCCCTTGCGCAACATCCAGAAAGTTTATGGCTTCCTCTTCTTCCTTCTTTGGGTAAGCAGTTTTTGCTACAATCTCATAGTGATTCTGCCGCTTTTTAATCTCGAATTCTTTTGTATTAGCTTTGAAACACGGAAATTTATCTGCTTTCTCATCATTCGTCAAAATGTGGCAACAAATCAAGTTATAATCTGCCGTTTTACCACCTCTTGACAATGGCAAAATATGATCAACATTCCAACCATAATTACTGCCCCTGTCATTGTAGGCAGCTTTTGCAATTTCACGCCCAGCAAAATCAATCGCCTTTTGCTTTTTGCCAAACTGTTGTACCCAGAATCGGCTAGCGGTTTCTTTGTTTAAATCCATAATCTGTTTCATACCTCCTTCGTGGAATCAAAAGCATGATATGCAAAAAGGGTTAAGATTTGCCTGATTTGAATATAACACACTTAATAGATTAGCACAATAAATACACACCGAAAATTTTAATTTTTCAACAAGACTTCACTTTTTTATGAGATAGTTCTGTGTGAGCGTAATATCACAGCTTTCACCTTAACCAAATAAACCATAATTCTCTGCAAAACTCACTTTGAATACTTGTTTCGTCTTATCATACCCTTATTTCTCTTTAAGTTCTATCACCGGTTATTCAGATTCATAAGCATAGGCAAATGGTTAGTAGTGTCATTCTGCTTGCTCTGAATCCTTGTCAATGCCCAAATGTCTTTAAGCAGTGCATCTCCACCTTCCTTACGTCTTGGTGAGGTCATTACTATGTCATATAACTTGTCAAATGACACAAATAACCTATCTAGTTTGATTATTCTCTTCTCATATTCGCAACATTTCAATGCCAATAACTTATCTCGCTCCAATAAAAACTCATCTATATATACTTTATCGTCCTTTCCCCCAGTTTCATATTCTCTTATATGATTTTCAATATGATCTGCAATTCCCCCTTCACTGGCAATCCAAAAGTTACCACCCGTACAACTTATTCTGATAAAATTCTTTACAGCCATAAATACTGCCTGCTTTTTATACTTTTTATGGTATGGCTTTTACTAATCTATATGGAACGCTGTAAATGCCTATTTATGGGCATTCCCGGCGTTTCTTCTTTTCATCCAATCCCACTAAAAACCGTAAAATCCCAGAAAAACGGTGTCAAAAATGGTGGCTGTTTTTAGGATATGTGTCAAATAATAAAGGGGAATAATTTCGCCGGATTCCAAAAAATGCAGTTGATTTTCAGATACAGAAATGTTATATTATAAAAAAGGAGCAACCGCCCACAAGAGTGGTTTACCTCCTCAAATAGCTATGTAAGCCTACCTGTCCTCGGCAAAGTACAAGGTAGGCTTATTTATTTTCGCCTGTTGTTCCTATTATCCAAATAGGCAAGCAATGCAATCAGGAAGTTACCGCCCAAAAATAACAGGCTTAAAATATCATATGTACTTTCCATCTGCACCACCTCCCGTCTTTTCCAAGTGAGGGAGGCTCACCACCCCGTAACGCGACTGCTCCATAGGCAGATTATAGCACACCAGCCATTATCCGGCAATCCAATTTTCACATATCGCAAAAGCCAAGGAGCCTGTCAACCCCTTTACCGGATGGCACTTGCAGGGCAAGTGGGGGTTTACAGGGCGGACTTTGGGCAGCAGAGCCCAAAGCATGGAAAAAGGGGTATTTCAATGCACTTCTATTGAAATATCCCTTAGTTATAAAAAATCTATCCTGCCTGCCATCCCTTTAGGGAAAGGGGAAAGCTGTCCCCTTGCAAGTTCATCTTGGAATCTATACTTATCGCCTAATTAATCTATAACCAAAAATAAAATGCATTTCACTATCTGTATACATAAAAACACCCACCTTCCCTATAATACATAATTTTACCATATTCTAACACAGAAAACAACCTGTTTATAAAGGCAAAATAAAACCGCCACTTGAAAGTGGCGGGTGTTGCTGGGATATTTAATTAGAGTAGCTAGCTGTTGACCAGGTTTTGTAGCCAGCATGTTTACCTAAACCTGCACCGACATTTAATAAATCCTCAACAGATACGACTTTACTATCTTCACCAGAACCAGAAGTAACAATACCAGCTTCCTCGCAAGCTTTTTTATCCATCTCTGCTGAGTGCTTATCCCACAAATTTGATAACGCCGCAAACCCAGTATGGTTCGTCCACTCCTTCCCACATTGGCATTGCAGATGGTACGTCACGATTACCTGCCCTGCCTTGCCGGAAACCTTAGCCAGCTTAGACCAGTTTGACTTTCCATCAAACCTTACCGCCATGTAAGCCGTCTTGTAGCTGTTTAGTTTCTTGCTGTTTAATGAGAATGTGTACTGGTTCTTACCCTTCTTGGTGACCTTTGCGGTTGCCTTAACTGCCTCAAACTTTTTGCTGTTCTTAGTGGAACCGTAGGAAACGGTAACCTTCTTTACTTTGCCCAGTTTTTTAACCTTGCTTGCAGGGACCGTAACGGTTACGTTTACCTTGCCGTTAGACCGCTTGGCGGATTTGATTGTCGGGGTGACGCTGCTGGTCTTCCTGTTGATGAACGCTGTCCCTTTCGCCTCTGCCGTAAAGCCTGCCGCCTGCACGCTCCCGAACACGACCGCCGCCGCAATGGCTGCCGCCGCAACCTTCCTGGCAATCCCTTTCATTCTCCATTTCACTTCCATATGATTCCCTCCATCCTTTCTTCAAGTGCCATGCCGGGGCTTTCCTTCTGTTCCTTATGATATGCGCCCGGTGTTTTTTTGTGACCCACTTCTATGTCTAAAATTATGAGACATTATAAATATTTTGTCAATTTAATTTTTCGACACTGTTCGACAAGCCATGCCTGCTGCCACCCTTACCCACCCCCTGTTATTGCACTTCCAAATCCATGTTTTTTACCGAACATACATTTGTTTATAAATTATCAGATAATTTTATCCTATTTTCTTACCCCAAGGCTGCAATTTCCCACAAGCCTATATGGCTTATACACACCTCAATACAATTCTGACACACCTAACACAATTTTGGCACACCTGACGCAATTCTCCACCTTTCCGGCATGAAAAAAGTCCCAGGGACACGAAAGATTTTTCCATCCTTCCCTTGTTCTGTCTTACCCGGGATTTTATAATGATACCATGAAGCAAATGCATACCAGCGCTGGCTGCTTTATGGAAGGGGATGGCAATGCCCTGTGAAAACAGGGACGGGAGCCTGACGCCCCCGGCTGTCCTGCCCTAACCGCACGGCTGCCTGGAACGCATGGAGGCGCGCCGCGCCGGAATGCGGGGCTGGCATTGGGGCGGTCGGGAACGCATGGAAGGTTAGCTGCCAGTATTACCAGCTAACCTGTGTGACTGTGACAAAACCCCCCACCCCCTTTATTACCAAGGCTCCCCAAGCCATACCCTGTCACATGGGGCAGTGTGACAGC